>NZ_JAWDJJ010000199.1:0-4344 GCF_032465695.1 Actinomyces sp. MRS3W | reverse complement strand
ACGGCGTCCTCAAGCCAGCGGGTCGTCACCGCCAGTCCTCCGTCGGCGGCGGGACGGATGAACTCCTCGTGTTCGAGCACGCGCTCGTGTAGGGAGGTGCATACGGTCACGCCCTCAACAACCGTCTCTTCCAAAGCGCGGCGAGCACGCCGGATGGCTTGGTCGCGACTGGAACCGCTGACCACGATCTTGGCAAGCATGGGGTCGAAGCTGGGGGTGACGGTGTCGCCCTCAATGACTCCGGACTCGATGCGGATGCCAGGGCCGGCGGGCCAGCGCAGTCGGGTGATGGTGCCGGTGGAGGGGGCCAGGCCCCGGGCGGGGTCCTCGCAGGTGATGCGCAGCTCCAGGCAGTGCCCGCGCGGAGCGGGGACGGTACCGAGACGGCCGCCGGCGGCAATGCGCAACTGCATCTCCACCAGGTCCACGCCGGTGACTTCCTCAGAAACGCAGTGCTCGACCTGCAGCCGGGGGTTGACCTCAAGGAACCACAGCTGACCGGTGGGGGTGAGGAGGAACTCGCAGGTGGCCACGCCCACATAGTCGACGGCTTCAAGCAGCCGCTGAGAGGCCTCGGTGAGTTGGGCGTCAATCCCCTCGGGCAGGAAGGGAGCGGGGGCCTCCTCAAGGAGCTTCTGGTTACGGCGCTGCAGGGTGCAGTCGCGGGTCGAGATCACCGCGAACCCGCCATGGGCATCCCGGGCGCACTGGGTCTCAACGTGCCGCGCGGCGGTGACGAACTTCTCCAAGATGAGGGTGCCTCCCGCGGCCGCCGCCGCTTCGAAGGCAGGAGTGGAACGCACCTCCTCATCCGAGGTCAGCACGGTGATGCCGCGCCCGCCCCCGCCGTCGGTGCGTTTGAGCGCCACCGGGTAGCCGTGGGCGGCAGCGAAGTCGAGCACCGTGTCGGCCGCGGTGACGGGCTCGGTCATCCCGGGGACGGGGGCGACGCCGGCCTGCTCGGCGGTGGCGCGCGCACTCATCTTGTCCCCCAGGGTTCGCATGGCCGTCGGCGCCGGCCCCACCCAGGTGATGCCGGCGTCGGCAACCGCCTGGGCGAAATCGGCGTCCTCGGACAGGAATCCGTAGCCGGGGTGGATGGCGTCTGCACCGGTGCGCCGCGCCAAGTCCAGGATCGCTGCGGCGTCGGTGTAGGCGGAGCCGTCGGGCAGCGCGTAGGCCTCATCGACCAGCTCGGCTGCGGGAGACATGAGGTCTTCGGGCGTGTAGGGCAGGATTGAGGTGCCCCCGAGATCTCGAACGGTGCGCGCCACGCGCATGGCGATCTCGCCGCGATTGGCGATGAGGATGCGGTTGTGGCTCGCGTCGAGACTCACTGAACGGCTCCTGGAGTAGGCAACAAAGAGAGCACGGGCTCGCGTTTGTCTACAAGTCCCAGCAGGTGACCTGCCAGGAAACATGTGCGATTCCCGCCGCACTGCCACGATACGGCGAACCTACTATCCGGAACTATTGTGAATTAACCACAAATCCGGTCCGTTACCTTGAATATGTCGACGGGCGTGTCGTGCCCGCGTGGGCGTCAGTGGGCGTGGGCAGCCGCACACTCGCGCAGCGCGCTGATGGCCGCCAGGGCGTCGTCGGCGCGATACACGGCCGAACCGGCGACGAACACGTCCGCACCGGCCTCGGCAGCGCGCGCAATGGTCTGTTCGGTCACGCCTCCGTCAATTTGGATGCGCAGTTGCGCGCCCCGCTCCCCCACCAGCCGGCGGGCGGCGGCGATCTTGTCCAGCATGGCGGGAATGAAGGTCTGACCGCCGAAGCCCGGCTCGACGGTCATGAGCAGCAGCAGGTCGATGTCCCCCAGGAGCGGCTCGACCGCGGCCAGCGGCGTAGCCGGGCGCAGGGCAATGCCGACGCCCGCACCGAGCCGGTGCAACTGCCCCGCCAGACGGAACGGTGCCGTGGTGGCCTCAATGTGGCTGGTGACGATGGCGCAGCCGGCCTCCGCATACTGCGGCGCCCAGCGGTCGGCGTCGGTGACCATGAGGTGCGCGTCAACCGGCAGCGAGGTGTGCGCGAGCACGGCTTCAACCAGGGCGGGGCCGCCGAACTGGTTGGGCACGAAGTGGTTGTCCATGACGTCCACGTGCAGCCCGTCGGCGCTGTCAACGCGGGCGAGCTCATCGGCGAGGTGGGCCTGGTCGGCATTGAGGATCGAGGGGTGAATCGCCGGCAGTGACATGGCAGCTCCTTCGCTTGCAGTGGGTGGTGACGCCCCTCAGGCGGCGCGGCGCAGGAGCGCGCAGAACATGGCGTCGCAGTCGTCCAGATGCGGCCAGGTCTGCAGCAGCTGCCGGTCGGTGGCGGCGGGTGGGTGGGGGGCCAGTTGCTGCGCGATCTGGCCGGCGTGCAGTGGCTCAAGGGTGATGCCCGTGCGCGCCACCTGCCGGGTCACATCGCGGACCACCAGGCTGGTTTCGAGTACGTGGGGCGTGCACGTGACGTAGGCGACCACGCCGCCGGGGCGCACCGCGGCTGCGGCGCTGGCCAGCAGTTCCCGTTGGAGCTCGGCCAGTGCGGCCACGTCTTGAGGGGTACGCCGCCAGCGGGCCTCGGGACGGCGGCGCAACGACCCCAGGCCCGAGCAGGGGGCGTCCACCAGGATGCGGTCATAGCCACCCGGCTCGCTCTCCCCGACGCCGCGGCCGTCGCCGCTGCGTACGGTGACGACGCCGTCGGGCAGGGCACGCACCGCCCCCTCCACCAGGCGAGCCCGGTGGGGGGCCACCTCATTGGCCAGAAGCGTGGCGCCGCGCTGGGCGGCGAGCGCCCCCAACAGGGCGGCCTTGCCGCCGGGGCCGGCGCACAGGTCGAGCCAACGCTCATCGCGCCCTTCCAGTGGGGCCTGGGCGAGCATGAGGGCCACCAGCTGACTGGCCTCATCCTCAACGCCGGCGCGGGAGTCGCGCACCGCCTCAATCCGTCCGGGGTCGCCACCGCCCAGGATGAGTGCCTGTGGGCTGAGGCGGCCGGGCCGGGGGTCTTCGCCGGTGGCGGCGTAGACCTGCTCGGCGAGCTCGTCGACGCTGATGAGCCCGGGGCGGGCGCACAGGGTCACCTGCGGGTCGGTGTTATCGGCCTCCAGCAGCGCCTTGAGCTCGTCCTCGGGCCGCTCATTGACCTTGAGCGCCTGCCGCAACGCCTTGACCACCCACAGCGGGTGAGACTGGGTACGTGACAGGGCAGTGAGTGCGTCGGGGGCGTCCGCCTCCAACCGCCCCAGCCAGGTTTCCACGTCGTGGTCGGCGATGCGGCGCATGACCGCATTGACGAATCCGGACGCACCGCGTCCGGCGCTGTAGGCGGCCAGGTCAACGGTGGTGGACACGGCGGCGTGGGTAGCCACGCGCATGCCCAGCAGCTGGTGGGCACCCAGCCGCAGCACGTCGAGGACAACGGCGTCGATGTCCTCCAAGGGCCGGTCAATGCAGCATTCAATAATGGCGTCGTAGCGGCCCTGCAGGCGCAGGGTGCCGTAGGTCAGGGCAGTAGCGAAGCCGGCGTCACGCCGTTCCAGCCGTGCCTCGTCCAGGAGGGTGGGTAGCACCAGGTTGGCGTAGGCGTCGTCCTCACGGACCTTGGTCAGGGCGTGCAGTGAGGCCAGCCTGGCTTGGTCCACTTGCGGTGCGGTGCGGTGCGGCATCAGGCCTCCTCGGTATCGGCGTGGTCGCTTCCCAGGATGGTACCGGTGGCGGGCCGGGCACCCCGGGCCCAGGCGTCGGCGTCCATCCAGTTCTTGCCTGCGGGCGCCACCCGCCCCAGCCGGACGGCGCCCTGCGCGGTGCCGACCAGCACGTCGTGCTTGTCCACGCGCATGCTGCCAGGAGCCAGATCGGTGACTTGAGGCAGCACGGTGACCGGACCCAGGCGCAGCCGGGCGCCCCGGTAGGTGGTGTGCGCGCCGGGGGCCGGGGTGACCCCGCGGATGCGGCGGTCAATGGCGGTGGCCTTCTCCTCCCAACGGATGCGGCCGTCCTGCGGTGTCAGGACCGGGGCCTGGGTGGCGCCGGAGTCGTCCTGCGGCTTGGCAGCCAGGGTGCCGGCGTCGAGCCCGGCCAGCACCTCCAGCAGCAGGGGCGCCCCGGCGGCGGCCAGGCGGGTGAGTAGGTCGCCGGCGGTGTCGTCTGGGCGAATGGTCTCGGTGATGCGGGCGTAGACGGGACCGGTGTCCAGGCCCTCTTCGAGCCGGAACACACTGGCTCCAGTGACATCGTCTCCGGCGATGATGGCCCGCTGCACCGGGGCGGCGCCGCGCCACGCCGGCAGCAGCGAGAAGTGCAGGTTGATCCAGCCGTGCGTCGGCACCTCCAGCAGAGC
>NZ_JAWDJJ010000198.1:0-1296 GCF_032465695.1 Actinomyces sp. MRS3W | reverse complement strand
CGCGCCGAGCTGCATCTGCCACCCGCCTGGCGGGCGGCACGTCTGGATGGGGCGCGCGCAGGTATCGAGGCCCTGTTCGACCGCGCCCGCACGGCCGGCTTCGAGGTACTCGGCCCCGTCCCCGTGCCCCGGCGCGATTCCAGTCCGGAGCCGCCGACGCTGCGGGGGCTGGTGCGCGCCCCCCTGGACCGGGGCCGGGAACTGGCCGCCTTCCTCCGACTGCAGGCGCGTGAGGCCTCGGTACGGCGTGAGGAGAGCGTGCGCATCGAGCTGGACCCCACGGTTCTGTGGTAATGGTCATAAGCGCCGGTATCCTGGGAGCGTAGAAGGGAGCCCTGGTGAACCACCCCGACACTGCCATTGGTGACCTTGCCGACGGCCCGGATGGCATTGACGCCGTCGTCTTCGACTACGGCAATGTCATCTACACCTGGGAGGCAGTCGGCGCGATCGCCGGCCGGGTACCGCTGGCGCGTTGGCAGGAATTCGTCACGCAAGCGGACTTCACCCACTGGAACACTATGTTCGACGCCGGCGTGCCGCTCACGCAGGTGCTGGCCGCGCTGGCCGCCGCCCACCCCGACCGCCCCGACTGGGTGGAGATCCTACGCACCTACTGGGAGCACTTCGCCGACACCAAAACCGGCCCCGTCCCCGGCACCGCCGCGATCATCGAGGATCTGCTGGAGGCCGATGTCCCCCTGTACGCCCTGACCAACTTCAACGACGTCCTCTTCGATGCCACCAGGCACCTCTCGCCACTGCTGGAACGCTTCCGCGGCATCGTGGTCTCCGGGCGCGAGCACCTGGTCAAGCCCGATCCGGCCGTCTACCGCCTCCTGCTGGACCGCTACCGGCTGCACGCGGGCCGTACCCTGTTCATCGACGACTCACCGGTCAACGTGGAGGCTGCCCGCGCGGTCGGCATGCAGGCGCACCGCTTCACGGGCGCCGGCATGCTGCGCGCAGTCCTCATCGAAGCGGGATTACTGCCCGCACCCCTAAACTGACCCCATGCGTGTGCTTTTCGCCGGAACCCCCGAGGTGGCCCTGCCCGCACTGGGCGCGTTGCTTGCCGCACCCGAGCACGAGGTCGTGGGTGTGCTCACCCGCGCCGACGCCCGCAAGGGACGCGGCCGCAGCCTGCACCCCTCACCGGTGGCCGCTGCCGCCCGCGAAGCAGGACTGGACGTGCGCACCCCAACCACCCTGCGGGAAGAGGACGTGCAGGCGTGGGTGCGTGAGCTGCGCCCGGATGTTGCCGTCGTCGTCGCCTACGGCCGGCTCGTACCCGCC
>NZ_JAWDJJ010000197.1:0-25236 GCF_032465695.1 Actinomyces sp. MRS3W | reverse complement strand
GTTAAGAAGTGGGCGAGGCGGCAGTCGGGGTCGTGGAACCGGAGTCGGCCTCGGCGACGGCAGCGAGGCGGGCACGGGCGGCGTCGAGCCATGACTGGCAACGGGCGGCCAGGGCCTCGCCGCGCTCCCACAGGGCGAGAGCCTCCTCCAGAGGAACCTGACCGGCCTCCAAGCGCTGGACGACACCGACCAGCTGCTCGCGCGCCTGCTCGTACGGCAGGGAGGCGACATCGGCGTTGGCGTCGGAGGCTGCGACGGGTTCAGCGGGGGAGGGTGCACTCATGGCTCGATTCTTGCACGCGGGCGGCGGGGATGGGGCAGGGCTACAAACCGAGAATGTGGTACTGCCCGAGTCGCGCGCTACCGCGCGCCAGAAGCAGACGGAGGCGGAGTATATCCGGTGGGACGGGTACCTTGAGGACCTTGAGACCACGGGCCTGCCCCGCCTCATGGAGATCTATCAGGCGGCACTGGACCGCTACTACGAGGAACTTGACCAACGCTCATGACTACCGACGCCCCCACCGACGCCGCCCCGCAACCCCAGCCACGATCCTGGGCCGTGCCGCCCAATCGTCGGGTCGAGTGCGATCCCGCCGAGCAAGCTGCCCGCGCGGCGGCGGACCCGGCCCGGCCCCGCTGGCACGTGACCCCGCCCTGGGGGTGGCTCAACGACCCCAATGGGCTGAGCGTGTGGCCCGGGCCGGATGGTGCGCCGCTGGTGCACCTGTTCTACCAACACAACTCCCACGCGCCCGTGCACGAGCGCATCGAGTGGGGGCACCAGTACTCCGCCGACCTCATCCACTGGCACGACCTGCCGATCGCCCTGCGTCCCGGCGACGACGCCGATTCCGCGTCGGCGGGCCCCGACGCTGACGGCTGCTGGTCGGGGATCATCGTCGCCGATGAGCACGTGGATGCCTCCGGGAAACGGGTGACCGTACCCACCATGATCTACTCCGGCGCCTCCTCGCGCGCCACGCAGACCTGCTGCCTGGCCACCGCCGTCCCCGGCGACCCACTGCTGACCCACTGGGTCAAAGAAGCCGCCAACCCGGTCATCGACGCCGCCCCCGCCTCCACCGCGGGGCTGGTGGTGCCCGAGATGCGAGATCACTCCGCCTGGCGGGAAAACGGCCGCTGGTACCAGGTCATGGGCTCGGGCATTCCCGGGGCGGGGCGCGACGGCGCCCAGGCCGGCGCCGCCCTGTGCTTCTCCAGCGAGGATCTGCGTACCTGGACCTACGAGGGGCCGCTGGCCAGCGGCGACGGCGACGTAGCGGGAACCGGCAGCGTCTGGGAGTGCCCGGAGCTGGTACGCCTCGGGGACAGCGACATCCTGTTCGTCTCCGCCTGGCACAACTCGCGCACCCTGCGCTCGATGTGGATGACCGGGCAGCGTAGCGGCACCCGCATGGAGCTGGGGCTCACCGGCCGCTCGGATCTGGGGGAGAACTACTTCTACGCTCCCCAGTCCGTGCTGCTGCCCGACGGACGCCGCGTGAGCATCGGCTGGATGCAGCCCAACGCCGACCGTGAGCAGCGCCTGGCGGCCGGCTGGGCCGGCTCCATGTGCATCCCCCGCGAGGTGAGCCTCGCCGACGACGGCACCGTGCGCTTCGCCCCGATCGCGGAGGTCGAGACGTTGCGCCGCGACAAGCTCCTTGACCTGACAGACGGCGATGCCAGCACGGGCACGTCCGGGAATGGTGCGACAACCGGGGACGGGCAGCAGGGCGCGGTCCTGCGTGCGCAGCTGAAGGGCAACAGCCTGGATCTGGTGCTGACCGGCACCCTCACCGACGGCGTCGTCACCCTCGATCTGGGTGTGTCCGACGACGGCGCTCGCCGCACCCGGCTGCAGCTGGTCCGCCGTACCCCCACCGGGAGCGCCGGGCAGGCGGCCTGGACCGGTTGGCTGCGTCTGGACCGCTCCGCCTCGGCCGCCCCGGGCGCACCCTGGGCCGGTCCCGACCTGCGCGAACTGGCCGGACCGGTGCCGCTCGGCGAGGACGGAGCGGTGCACCTGCGGGTGCTGCTGGACCACTCCAGCCTGGAGGTCTTCGTCAACGGGCAGCCGCTGTCGGCGCGACTGGGAGTGGCTCCGGGCGACGACGGCGTCGTCGTCGATGCCCGCGCGCTCCAGAGCGCCCGCCTGGAGGCGTGGACCATGGCCGACGCCTACGCCGAGCGCCTCGACCCCGCCGGGGTCTGACCGCTTCTGACGACTCAGGCCGTGGCCCGGCCGTCGGCGCACGTGGGCTCAGGACGACGGCGCGGTGGGCTTGGTGGTGCCGACCACCTGGGCGACCATGCGCCCCTGGGCGAGCACGCCCTCGATGAGATCGCCCTTGGACAGTTGCTGGGCGGAGGTGATGATGCCGCCGCCGGGACTGCGCAGGATGGCGTAGCCCCGGTCCAGCACCCCTTGCGGGGACAGCGCCCGCAGCCGGGCGTGGTCGGCGTGCAGCTCCGCATGAGCCAGTGACAGGACGGAGGACAGCGCGCGGCGCATGCGGTCGCGAGCTAGGTCGAGCTCGGCGATGCGGTCGCGGACGATGAGGGTGGGGTCGGCCAATACCGGCCGGGCGCGCACCTGGTCCAGGCCCCGCTGCTCGGCGTCCAGGCGGGCGGAGACGACGGTGCGCATGCGCTCGCGGGCCTGATCCAGCCCCATGGTCTCCTCGGCCAGATCCGGCACGATGCGGCGGGCGGCGTCCGTCGGCGTCGAGGCCCGGTAGTCGGCCACCAGATCGAGCAGGGGACAGTCGGTCTCATGCCCGATGGCGGAGACAATGGGGGTGCGTGCGGCCGCGGCGGCCCGCACCAGGCCCTCGTCGGAGAAGGGCAGCAGGTCCTCCACGGCCCCACCGCCGCGGGCGACGACGATGACGTCGACCAGCGGGTCGGCGTCGAGCTCGCGGATGGCGGCGGTGACCTCCCGTACCGCCTGCGCCCCCTGGACGGCGACCTCACGAATCTCGAAGGGCAATCCGGCCCAGCGCAGACGGGCGTTGACGATGACATCGTCCTTGGCCTTGGCGTTGCGCCCGCACACCAGCCCGACCTTGCGCGGCAGGAATGGCAGCGGGTGCTTGCGTTCGGCGTCGAACAGGCCCTCGGCGGCCAGGACGCGGCGCAGTTGCTCAATGCGGGCCAAAAGGTCGCCGATTCCGACCGGGCGGATGTCGTCGGCGCGCAGCTCGAGGCTGCCGCGCTTGGTCCAAAAGCGCGGCTTGGCGTGGACGACGACGCGCGCGCCCTCGGTCACCTGCGCGCCGGTGGAGGCCTCAATGGCGGCCAGTTCGCGAGTGAAGACCGACACCGACATGGACATGTCGGCGTCGGCGTCACGCAGCGTGAGGTACTGCATGCCCGATCCCGGGCGGCGGTTGAACTGGACGATCTGCCCTTCGACCCACACGAAGGTCATCTTGTTGACGTACTCGTCGATTTTGGTCGACAGCAGTCGCAACGGCCAGGGGTTATCCGGCGTGGTCTCCCGGGCCAGGCGGGCCAGTGGCCGGTTCGCGCCGGCGGCGGGCGGGCCCAGGGGCGCCGTCCCGGATGCGTTGGCGGGCGTGTTGCGGCTGGGCGCGGAGTCGGTCACGTGCCCCACTGTGCCATGTCCAACGCCCTAGGGGCGTGTTCGTGGGGGAAGATCCTGTGGCACAGTGGTGGACGTGACGAGAACCGACACCGCCATGAACACCCCGGACGCGGCCGGACGGGATGCGACCGCGAGGCCCGGTAAGCGGATTCTGCTGGCCGCGCCGCGCGGCTACTGCGCCGGCGTGGATCGGGCGGTTGACGCCGTGGAGCAGGCGCTGGCCCACTACGGGGCGCCGATCTACGTGCGCAAGGAGATCGTCCACAACTCCTACGTCGTTGAGGCGTTGTCGCGGCGGGGTGCCGTGTTTGTCTCGGAGACGGATGAGGTGCCCGAGGGGGCGCGCGTCGTCTTCTCCGCCCACGGCGTGTCTCCCGCCGTGCACGCGCAGGCGGCGGCCCGCCACCTGCAGACGATCGACGCCACCTGCCCGTTGGTGACCAAGGTGCACAAGCAGGCGATCCGCTTCGCCAAGGACGACTACGACATCATCCTCGTCGGGCACTCCGGGCATGAGGAGGTCGAGGGCACCCAGGGCGAGGCGCCGGAGCATATCCAGGTGGTCAACGGCCCAAGCGATGTCGCCTCCATCCAGGTACGCGACCCGGACAAGGTCGCATGGATCAGCCAGACCACCCTGTCCGTAGACGAGACCCTGGAGACGGTGCGGCTTCTGCGGGAGCGCTTCCCCAACCTTCTTGACCCGCCCGGGGAGGACATCTGCTATGCCACCCAGAACCGACAGGGCGCCGTCAAGGCCATCGCTCCGCGGGTCGACGTCATGATCGTGGTGGGTTCGGGCAACTCCTCCAACTCCGTACGCCTCAAGGAGGTGGCTCTGGAGGCCGGCGTCCCCGCCGCCCACCGCGTGGATCACGCCGGTGAGCTGGAGGACTCCTGGTTCGACGGCGCGGACACCGTTGGGGTTACCTCCGGGGCGTCAGTACCGGAGATCCTGGTGCACGACGTCATCGAGCGTTTGGGCGAATTGGGCTTTAGTGAGGTGGAAGAAGTCCGCACCGCCACAGAGAAGATCACCTTTTCTCTACCCAAGAACCTGCGTGCCGATCTCAAGGCTGCGGGAGGTGACCAGGCCCCTCAGCGACGCCGCCGCCCCAGCCCGGACCACACGTGCTGAGGAGAAGGGCTACCGAATAAGCCTCCGCGCCGAGGGCTGAAATAGGTACTGCGCGGAGCCCGGCGGCCTGAGGCAAGCGCCGAGGCGTTGACGGTTACGAGGGCGTATCTGCGCGGTCAGCCAGTTGCAAGGGCATGCCCGCTATCGGAAACCGCTGGGGCGGCCCCAACGGTTAGCCGATAATTGCGGCCAGCTCCTCTGCATCGGCGTACACCCGCTCGAACGGGACGACCCAGACCGGGCCGTTCGGGCCGGTTACCCGCACCACCAGCTCCTCCTCCTGGAGGCATTCCAGGCGCGAGGCGGTGTCATCTCCTTGGGTCTGCCACGAGGGCTCTTCGGTCGGAATGACGTAACCACCCAGTGCGGGGGACGCCCAGCGCAGCAGGAGCACGCGGGCGCCGGCACTGGCCGGCACGGCAGGGTTGGTTGCCAGTGAGGAGGCGACGCCCTTGGCCGAGCCAATGCCGACGGCCTCAGCAAGTGCGCCGTAGGTGGTGCAGATGGCGGGCTGGTGGGCGACGAGTTTAGACATGGCCTGAGAGACGCGTTCACGCGCCGAGGAATCGGCGGCGGCGTCGGCAATGGCGCGTACGCGGGCGCCGGTGAGGTGGGCTGTCTCGGCTAGTTCGGCGGAGCTCAACCCGCTGGCGAGCCCACGCAGGATGAGGCCGTCACGTTCATCGCGCAGCGTACTGAGTTGATCCTGGAGCTGCTTCTGCCTGGCGGCAAGCGTGTTGAGGTGGCTGAGCACCGTGGCAGGATCGTCGCCGCCAGAGTCGTTCGTGAGGGCGGTGGCGTAGGCGTGGGACGGTGATCGGCTCGTGGTTACGGCTGTCATAGAGAGGGACCTCCACGTATCGCGGTCAGAGAGTAGAAGGATCCTATAGGACACGCCTGGGAAATCGCTACGCGTGTCCGCTGGATCGGGTTATACGGATAATATCAGGGAAGTGATTATACCGTGGCTGTTGCGATGTGGGGCTGTGATAGAGGCGTTGGGTGTCGGGGCGCGGTTACTCGGGGACGGTCGCCAGCTCGGGGCTGGTGAACTGTCTGACCTGGGCGTGATCCGGGGTGACCGGCGCCGGGGGGACGAGTCCGTCGCCGAGGGTTTCGAAGGTGCGGGCCGTGACGAGCAGCCGCGACTCCATGGACCCGACCGCCTTGTTATAGGCGGTCACCGACCGTGTCAGCGCCGTGCCGAGAGCGTCGAGGTGCTTGGCGACCGTGCCGAGTCGCTCGTAGAGCGTGCGGCCCAGGGCGACTAGCTCGCGGGCATCATCGTTGATTGCCGTGCGTGACCAGGCCGTGGCGCAGGTGCGCAACAGCGCGAGCAGCGAGGCAGGAGTGGTCAGGGCGACGCCGCGTTCCAGGGCATGTTCCATGAGTGTGGGGTCGGCTTCGAGCGCGGCGGCTAGGATCGGTTCGGCCGGCACGAACAGGACAACCAGCTCGGGGGAGTCGTGCAGGGTGCGGTCGTAGTGCCGGTCCGCCAGTGTATTGACGTGGGTGCGCAGCGCCTTGGCGTGCTCGGCCAGCAGTGTGGCGCGGCGCTGCTGTGCTTCCTGCCCGAGGGTGCTGCCGGAGGTACCAATGGCGGTGGCCTTGAGATAGGAGTCCAGCGGGACCTTGGCATCCAGGGCGAGGAATCCGTCCCCGGGCAGGTGGATGACGACGTCGGGCCGCGAGCGGGTACCGTCCCCCTCAACCTGGCCGGAGCCCTTGCGGCGACCCACGACGGAACTCACCGACTGCTGCTCCGCGAAGTCGATATGCCGCATCATCCCGGAGGCCTCTAGCACGCGGGCGAGCTCGACCTCGCCCCACACCCCGCGCGAGGAGCGCGAGCGCAGGGCGCCCTCAAGCGCCGTCGTTGTGCGTCGGAGCTCGCGATCCGACTCGGCGCTTGCACGCAGCTGCTCGGTGAGCGTGGCGTGCTGCGCGGCCCGCTGCTTCTCCATCTCCTCCACGCGGGCGCCGACCTGCTCCAGCTGGGTACGGACCGGGGCGAGGGCGCGTAGCACCGAGCCGTCGTGTTCGGCGCGTTCCTCGGCCGCAGCGGTACGGGCCGCGAGTTCTTCGGCGCGGGCGCGCCACTGGGCGGCCTCGGTGCGCAGCGCGGCGCTCTCATCGCGTCCGCCGGCGCGGGCGGTAGCGGCGCGGGCCACGGCCAGTGCGTAGCCGAGCGCCGTTCCGACGACGAGGCCGACCAAGAGCAGCAGGAGCGGGAGTGCGATGGACATACTTCCACTCTGTCATGCGCCACCGACACGAATAGCGGGTGCTTAACGTGGGTGGGCGATGTGCCGTCGAGAACCGCAGCGGGGTGCGTCGTTGGGAGCCCGGCACCCGGTGCGTCCTCGGGAGCCCGGCAGCCGGGTGCGTCGTCGTCGGCCGGGGCCTTGATGACCGGCCGTACGGTCCTACTGCCCCGACTCATCTACACTCGCCCCGTGGCACTCACTATCGGAATCGTCGGACTGCCCAACGTCGGTAAGTCGACCCTGTTCAACGCCCTGACCCGGGCGACCGTCCTCGCAGCGAACTACCCCTTCGCCACGATCGAGCCGAATGTCGGCGTCGTCCCCCTGCCCGACCCGCGGCTGTACACGCTGGCGGAGATGTTCCACTCCCAGAAGATCGTGCCCGCCACGGTTTCCTTCGTCGACATCGCCGGGATCGTGCGCGGCGCCAGCGAGGGGGAGGGACTGGGCAATCAGTTCCTCGCCAATATCCGTGAGGCCGATGCCATCTGCATCGTCACCCGTGCCTTCGACGACCCCGACGTCGTCCACGTGGCCGGCAAGGTCGAGCCCGCCAGCGACATCGAGACGATCGCCACCGAGCTCATGCTCGCCGACATCCAGACCTTGGAGAAGGCCATCCCGCGGCTGGAGAAGGAGGTGCGCGGCAAGAAGACCGATCCTGCCGTCCTCGAGGTGGCCCGGGCTGCGCTCAAGGTGCTCGAGGAGGGCGACCTGCTCTCGGCGTCCGCGGCGGGCAAGGCGTTGGACGAAGAGATCCTGCGCGGCTTCCAGCTCATGACCACCAAGCCCTTCATCTACGTGTTCAATATGGACGACGCCGGCATGCACGATGCTGCCCGCCAGCAGGAACTCGGCGCGCTGGTGGCCCCGGCGGAGGCGGTGTTCCTCGACGCCCAGTTCGAGGCCGAGCTGGTGGAGCTGGAGCCGGACGAGGCTGCGGAGATGCTGCACGAGAACGGCCAGGACGAGTCCGGCCTGGACAAGCTGGCGCGCGTCGGCTTCGACACGCTGGGCCTGCAGACCTTCCTGACGGCGGGGGAGAAGGAGTCGCGCGCCTGGACCATCCATAAAGGCTGGACCGCGCCGCAGGCAGCCGGCGTCATTCACACCGACTTCGAGAAGGGCTTCATCAAGGCTGAGATCGTCTCCTACGACGACCTTGTCGAATACGGCTCCATGGCCGAGGTCCGTGCCCACGGCAAGGTCCGCATGGAGGGCAAGGACTACGTTATGGCCGACGGCGACGTGGTCGAGTTCCGGTTTAACGTGTAGTGACGGACAGCGCGGTTGTCGCGGCAGTCGCTGAGTGTGCGGCGACGGTCGCTTCGGCGTGGTGAGAGGAGGGATATGGGGTCGCGTTTGGGCGTGATTGTGCAAAGTGGTTCTGGATGGGAGTTGTATTACGACCACTGGGCAGCTCAGACACTCGGCGCTGATATCGCACTCGACGGTTTCGAGGCCACACTGGCTCGGGTGCGCCGGATGGAACCCATGGGCGTCGATTCTCCAAGCGATTGGACCAATGCGCCGTGGATTGAGGGGAGTCTCTTGATCGATCTGACGTCAAGAACCATCGTTTGGGCGGAGGAGAGCGAGGCGGCCTACCTTCCGCGCCTCATCAATGCGGTGGTCGAAGCAACCTGGCCGGGCTGGCAGTCGATCTGGTCCGCAGAGGGGACACGGGGTGTGCTTCGCGCCGCCGGGGTGGATCCGACAACCATCTTTCCCGAACCTGAGTCTGTCAGCATGTCGATGAACGACTACTCATGGTTCGGTCCCTGGGATGAATCCAACCCCACTGACGTTTTCTCGGCGGTACTTGAGGATGGCGAACAGCTTCAGTGGCATGCGTATGGCTGTTTGGAAGTGGTCGCTGAACTCGGCCCCGGCGGGATGCACCGCGTCGCGTTGGAGGTGCGTGAACGCTCGTACGCGGGTGACGCCCTGTTGTGTAACAACCAGCCGCGTAAAGGCCCGCCGGAGACGGGGGTGCACATCGACTTCCGCAGGAAGGTATTGCGATGGTGGTCATTGGCGGACGACGACGAGGGGCTTGACGCATTCCGGCTGCTGTGGCCTGGATGGGTAATCGAGTCAATGGGCGACGACTACGAGTGGCACGAGCGATTGATGCGGTGCTCGCTGCGCGATTGGCGAGAGGACGTCCAGCAGTGTCGCGAACGGTTACGACGCGATATTGAACAGGGCGAGCGTCCTAACCCAGCGGTCGACATGGTTCAGGCCTTGGCGGCCAGGGGAGCAAAGATGACGGTTTTTTCCCATACGCTGAACTTCGTCCCTGCAAGTCGTGGTGTGGGAAGCACAGCGGCAATGGCGCTGCTCGATGAGCTGGAGCAAGGCGGCGCCCTTCCACCAGCGAGGTTCATCGACCGGAATGGACGGGTGAAGGCGCCGTCGCGCTGACGCGCGCCGTTACCAGGGCCAGTCCGAGGTTAGATAGGCCTCGATGGCTCGATGCCGGAAACCATAGGGACGGCCGCGGTGGATGATGCGCCGAGAGCTGTCCAGACGCTGTGCCGTCGGGCCGGCGTCGGTGCTGCGCGTGTACCCCATACCTTGGGCGATGCGGGCGAGCGTGCGTTCCTCGGGCGGTAGTTTGGCCATGGTCTCAAGGAACTGGCGCTCGCGGGCGGGAAGGCGATCCAGGATGCGCTGTACATGCGCCTCGGCCTCGGCGGCGGCGTCGTGCCACCCGGTCCGCACATCGTCGGCAGTGATGAGGTTGCTGGTGCCCGCGTACCAGGCGCGTTCGCCTGCGAGTTGAAAGAGGAAGGGCTCTCCGCAGGACAACTCCACAATGGCGCGCTGGGCAGCGGGTTCCATGAATACTGGATCCGTCCCGCCTGCATTGTTGTTGACCGGCCAGCCCTCGGCGACGAAGGGTTGCAGTGCCGTCATGAGGTCGCCGTCGTCGAGCGGATCGAGGATGGTAGTGCGGAAGCGCCGGGCGAACGTCGCGCCTGTGCGGGCGCCGGCCATATCGGCGAACTCCGGTAGCCCGGTTAAGTAGACGGCGATCGGCAGGGAACGTTCGATCATACGGTTTCCCGGGGCGCGGACCGCTTCTTCATGGGTCAGGGCATCGCCCAGGGCGACGAGTAGCTGTGAGCGGGCATTGTCGTCGGTGATGTTTTGAACCTCATCAACATGAAGGAGAACCATGACGTTCCTGCGTCGCATCGCTTCCCGACCAACTTCAATGATCAGATCGGTCAGTGAAGTGTAGGCATCCGGGCCCCGCCCCGTTCGTAATGACAGGGAAATGCCAGAGGCTGCGACGGTTTCGACTCGCCCGAGTAGATCTGTGATGCGACGTTCCCGGGCGGAGCCGAGTCCCGCGGTTGAAGCCAGTTCAAGTAGTTCGGCGGCAAGCCGCTTGAGGGGGTCGGTCCCGGAAGGGATGCGGATCTGGGGCGTGACCCAGTCGCCTGCCGCAGCCGCCTCGCGGGCGATTCGGCGAACGAGCGACGATTTCCCTGAACCCGCCTCGCCAAGAATGGTGCGGCCCCGCTCGTGAATGCCGGACAGGCGTCGAGGTCGTAGGGCATCGCGCCAGTCGCTGAGGTACGCCGTACGGCCGGCCCACACCTGGGGCACGGTGTCGGAGCCTGGGCTGAAGGGTGAGTCGAGCGGAGTCCTCACGTTGATAAGTTTATCAGCGGCCCCGAGCCTTGATAAGTTTATCAACGGCTGAGGTCGGTGTCGGTGCGTTCCGGTGGACCGTGAGGGGGCATGGCGTTCCAGTCGGCGGCTGCAACATTCGGGTGATCGCATTGCGTGGGGCTCTGCATGCTGAGTTGCTCGTAGCTCGTGAGGGCGGACGCCTGTATGGTCGTGCATGATTCACTCGTACGGCATCGATCACGATGCCCCGAGTCCGGCCCGGGAATCACCTGGAAGCGTTGAAGGGCGATCACAAAGGTCAGCACAGCATCCGGATCAACGACCAGCGGCGAGTCTGCTTCGTGTGGACCGACGCAGGACCCGAGAACGTGATCATCGAGGACTACCACTGAGGTGCACCATGACTGACAAGCTCTATGCCCCGATCCATCCGGGCGAGGTCCTGATGGAGGACTACATTGATGCCTTCGGCATCACGCAGCACAAACTCGCCGTGTCGATCGGCGTGCCCCCGCGTCGGATCAACGAGATCGTGCACGGCAAGCGGGCGATTACCGCGGATACGGCGCTGCGCCTGGGCCGCTACTTCGGCGTCGAGCCGCAGTTCTGGCTCAACCTGCAGTCGCGGTATGAGCTGGAGCTGGCGGAAGCTCGCGCCGCCGAATACGCGGGCAAGTTGACGACGTCGCGCAGGCGGAGTGTCAAAATCCCTGAAAAACGTGGCTATGGTATCCGTAGCCGTCTCGGGGATCGTTGAAATAGCAACGTTTCGCTACGCACTGCGAGACGACCGGACGGCGTTTGTCAGGGATTTTGACAACCAGAGGGGTATTACTCGCGCCGTGCGCCGTGCGCCGTGCGCCGTGCGGCCGGCCCACGCCTGGGGCCGGTGTCGGTGCGTTCCGGCGGACCGCGGGTGATGCATGCTCGGGGCGTGAGCGAGTTGAGGTATGAGACGGACCGTGGCGTCGTCACGCCCGCACAGATTGAGGGAATGTTCGTTGGGTGGCCGAATCCTCCTAGCCCGCAGCAGCTCGTCGCCGTCATGGATGGCAGCTACCGGCGCGTCTGGGCGCTGGATGGCGACCGCGTCGTCGGCTACATCAACGCCATCAGCGACGGCGTGCTCAACGCCTTCATCCCGTGGCTTGAAGTTCACCCCGACTATCAGGGCCGGGGAATCGGTGCGGAACTGGTGCGCCGGCTGGTGGCGCAGCTGGGCGACACGTATGCCGTCGACCTGTGCTGCGATCCGGAAATGCTGCCGTACTACGAGAAGCTGGGTTTCATACGGCTGGCAGGGGCGGGGATGCGCAATCCTCACGCGATCGCATGCGGAGTCCGCTCTGAGGTGCCGACGGCGAGCCCGAGGTGGTGCCCGTGATGGCCCGCGATCGGCCGCGGCTGCCGCTCGGCGAGCGCTGCTCGCCCTCCCATCGCGTCATTCGCCGGGCGGTCTGCGTCGGAGTTGCTTGAGCTCCGCGCGCCGTCGCTTGGCCGCTAGCCGACGGCGTTGGGAGCCGCGGGTGGGATTGGTCGCCCGGCGCGTCACTGGCGGAGCCAAGGCTCCCCGCAGCAGCGCCGCCAGGCGTTCCCGCGCCGCCATCCGGTTGCGGTACTGGGAGCGGTGCTTGGTAGCGGTCACCGTGAGCACCGTCCCGTTCAGGCGCTCGCTCAGGTTCTGCAGGGCTCGCTGACGCTGCCGCTGGTCAAGCGCCGTCGTCGTCGCCAGGTCCAGGCTCAACTGGACGCGCGAGTCCGCGGTGTTGACCCCCTGCCCACCCGGGCCGGAGGCGTGCGTGAAGTATTCGTCCAGCTCCGACGCCGGAACCGTCAGCCCCCGTGGGCAGCCCGGACCGGGCGTGATGAACAGGTCCTGCATGCCACCAGTGTGCGACGGGCATACGCTGACGCGCATGTCATCGGTCCAGCAGATCCCACCCGTCTTCACCGTCGCGGGTCGGCACGCGCTGAGCCTGGTGGCCCGCGAGGCCCGCGCCGACGGCATCCGTGAGGTCCTCGTCCCCCACGTTGTCTGCCCCACCATGGTCATCCCCTTCGAGCTGGAGGGCATGCGCGTCAGGACCGTCGCCTGCGTCCCCTCTGGCGTGCTCGATCCGAACGCGCTCGGCGACGCGCTCGCCGACAGTGATCGCCCACCGCTCATTCTGCATGCGGAGACCTTCGGCAACCACGCCGACGCCGCCCTGACCGCCGCCCTCACCCGCGCCCGGTCGGCCGGTGCACGCGTCGTCGTCGACGCCACCCACACGGCGCTGGAACGCGCCGAAGAGCTGCTGGCCGGCTCCGACGCCGCGGAACGCTTCACCGCGAAGGCTCCCCGCCTCGATGCCGGAGCGCCGCCCGCCGACTACGTGATCGCCAGCCTCCGCAAGCTCCTGCCCATTCCTCTCGGCGGCGTCGCCTGTGGCCTCAAACGCCGGCCGGAACTCGCCTGGGACGACCTGGACGACGATCTGCTCGCCGTCGCAAATGCAGCCCGGCGCCACCCCGATGCCCCCGCACTCGCCGACGGCGTCGAAGAACTCCTCGACCTCGCTTGGACACCTGCGCCCATGCCGGGCCCGTACCGAGGCCGGCTTGCCGCCCCGGGACTCGACGCTGAAATTGCTCGCCGTCGCGAGCGCCTGGCTCGCCTCCACGACGCCGTCGCCGGACTCGACGTCATCAACCCCGGGGCCGCCTACCCGCCGGTGATCGCCCACCCGCGGGCGGCCGCGATTCGGGAGGCGCTCGCCCGCGCGGGGCTCCCGGTGCCGCTGCACTGGGACGGCGTCACCAACGAACTCGTGGCCCTGCCCAACGACCCGCGGGCGGTGGGCATTGTGCGCCGCGTCGCCGGGCGGGCGCTGCACTAGGCGTCCGCGGTAGGCGAGGCGAGTAGAAGCCAGAACTTGGACGTTGCTTCGTCGCCTCCAAGGCAGCGAAGATACCGCGACTGCCTACGGCTTCACGCGGATGCGCGTTGCAGCTGCCAACGGCTACACCCGCAGGACACCGCGCCAGCCGCGCGCGCCGTAGTAGGAGTCGGCGCCGTTGTGATAAATGAACACTCGGCCGAAGCGCCGGTCGCCGAACAAGGCGCCGCCCAGGGAGCGCACCTCCGGCGGCGTCGCCAGCCAGGTCGAGGTTTTCAGGTCGAACTCCCCGAGGCTTTGGAGGTGGCGATACTCGGTCTCGCCCATGAGCTCGACGCCGATCGACGCCGCCTCGCCCGCGGCGCTGCCCCGCGGCGGATTCTTCCTGCGGGAGCACAGTGCCTCCTCGTCCAGGCACAGGCTGCGCCTGCCCGCGGGCGTCTCGGGCGAGCAGTCGTAGAAGGTGAAGGTGTCCGCCTCGGCGTCGTAGCCGACGACGTCGGGCTCCCCGCCCGTGTCCTCCATGTGCCTAAGCGCAGCTAATGCTTCGGGGTGGTCGGCCAGGCGCGCGGCGACGTCGCCCCAGGCGATGCCCTCGTGCCGGCGCGGGTGCTCCTCGAAGCGGGCTCTGAGCACCTCGACCATGCTGTCCATGCTGTCCCTTTCCGTCGTGCTGAGCCGAAGACCGGGCACATTGTCCCCTATGCGCCCGCGAAACGGCGTCTTCCTGCCCGGCGCGACTGTGAGGTGGTGGCCGCGCCGGTCTGTCGAAGTCATGGGCTAGCCGTCGGGCTCATAGGTTAGCCGTCGAAGTCATAGACAGGGCGTATGACCTGGATGGTTAACCTGTGCACTCGACGGCTAACCCATGCGTTCGCCGTGCGTGCGACGCCCCGAGGCCCCCGCGGGTCGCTGCTGCAGGGCCGCCTGTCGGCCTGTCACGCGACGGCAACACGGCTGGTCTCTAGGATCGCCCCCGTAGCACACACACCAGGAGGACTCATGATCAGGGTAGCGATCAACGGATACGGCAACCTCGGGCGCGGTGCCGAGCAGGCCATCAGCAAGAACGAGGACATGGAGCTCGTCGTCGTCTTCACCCGGCGCGACCCGGCCACGGTGACCACGGCCGGCGCCCCGGTCGCCCACGTGGATGACATGGCCGAGTGGGCCGACAAGATCGACGTCTGCCTCAACTGCGGTGGGTCCGCCACCGACCTGACCGAGCAGACCCCGGCCGCCGCCGCCCTGTTCAACGTGGTTGACTCCTTCGACACCCACGCCCGCATCCCCGAGCACTTCGCCGCCGTCGACGCCGCCGCCAAGGCCTCCGGGCACGTCGCCCTCATCTCCACCGGCTGGGACCCGGGCCTGTTCTCCATGCTGCGAGTACTGGGCGAGGCCGTCCTGCCCGACGGCGCCACCACCACCTTCTGGGGGCCCGGCGTCTCGCAGGGGCACTCCGACGCGCTGCGGCGCATCGACGGCGTCGTCGACGCCAAGCAGTACACCCGGCCGGTTCCGGAGACCGTCGCCGCGGTCAAGGCCGGCGACGACGTCGAGCTGACCACTCGCTCCATGCACACGCGCGACTGCTACGTGGTGGCCGCCGAGGGCGCCGACCTGGCCCGCATTGAGCGGGAGATCAAGGAGATGCCCAACTACTTCGCCGACTACGACACCACCGTCACCTTCATCACCGCCGAGCAGATGGCCGCCGAGCACGCCGGCATCCCGCACGGCGGCACCGTCATCCGCCGCGGACACACTTCCGACGGCGTCGCCGAGACCGTGAACTTCGAGCTCCAGCTCGACTCCAACCCGGAATTCACCGGCTCCGTGGTCGCCGCCATGGGGCGGGCGGTAGCGAAGCTGGCCGCACGCGGCGAGTCCGGAGCCCGCACCGTCTTCGACGTGACGCTCGCCGACCTGTCGCCGCAGTCTCCGCAGGACCTGCGCGCCCACTACCTGTGAATCGGGACCGGGGCCGGTCCGCGCTCAGGCATGATAGTCGACGGCGTGACCGGCCTCGCGCCGGTTGGAGTCGGCCGTCATGTCGTGTAGGACCTCGGAGACGCGAATGTCCCCCACCGGCACCTGCGCCGGGTCCTCGAACAACAGGTCGCCCAGGATATTGCCGACGTACTCCATGTCCTTGTCGCCCCGGCCGGAAAGATTGACCAGAATGTTCAGCTCCTCGCCGCTGCTCTCGGCCTGCTCGGCCAACTCGAGGGCGTAGGCGAGGGCGTGCGCGCTCTCCAGCGCCGGAATGATGCCCTCGTAGCGCGAGAGCATGCGGAACGCCTGCAGCGCCTCGGCGTCGCTCATCGCCACGTACTGGGCGCGGCCGCTATCCATGAGATAGGCGTGCTCCGGGCCGACCCCGGGGTAGTCCAACCCGGCCGAGATTGAGTACGACTCGCCGACCTCGCCGTCGGCGCCGCGCAGCACGTAGGAGCGCGACCCGTGCAGCAGCCCCACCTGGCCCCGGTTGAGCGGGGCGCCATGCCGCCCCGTCTCCAGCCCCTCTCCGGCGGGCTCGACGCCGATGAGCCGCACCGCCTCATTGCCGGGCTCGTCCTTGAGGTACTCCGCGAAGGAGCCGATCGCGTTTGAGCCCCCGCCCACCGAGGCGACGACGCAGTCGGGCAGCCGACCCGTGCGCTGAAGCATCTGCGCCCGCGACTCCCGGGAAATAACGGACTGGAACTCCCGCACCAGAGTCGGGAAGGGGTGCGGCCCGCAGGCGGAGCCGAGCACGTAGTGAGTGGTGGCAAGATTCTGTCGCCAGTCGCCCAGGGCCACGTCGATGGCGTTGGACATCGACCCGCCGTCGGCATTGGTGACGGGGACGACGTTCGCCCCCATCATGCGCATCCGACGGACGTTGGGCTGCTGGCGGGCGACGTCGGTGGCGCCCATGTAGATGGTGCACTCCATACCCATCAGCGCGGCCACCATCGCGGTGGCGGTGCCGTGCTGCCCGGCGCCGGTCTCCGCAATAAGCCGCGTCTTGCCCAGCCGCCGGGCGATCAGTGCCTGGGCGAGCACCTGGTTGCCCTTATGGGCGCCGCCGTGGCACAGGTCCTCCCGCTTGAGGAACAGGCGGACCCGGCCGCGGCCGTGACCGGGCAGGGGCAGGTTGGCGCATTCGGTGATCGGGGTGGGGCGGCCCAGGTACTCCCGCTGCAACCGGTCGAGCTCGCGGGCGAACTCCGGATCGGCGATGGCCTCCACATAGGCGCGTTCAAGCTCGTCGAGCACGGGTAGCAGCTCGTCGGGGACGTACTGGCCGCCGTACTGGCCGAAGTAGGCGCTGATCAGAGTCTCGCGAGCCGCCGGGGAGTCCGTGGTCATAGCTGTGCCTTTCGCAGTGACATGCGCGTCGATGCCGATTATCGCCCTCCACGGGGGCTGCGTGTCACCCGGCCGCCGAAGAATCTGTGATCCCGGTAGGCTACCGGCATGACGACGCTCACCTGGTCCGACGGGCACTGGCTCAACCCTCCTGCTGCTGTTGAGGAGAAGGACGGCACGCTCCTGGTCACGGCCGTGGAGAAATCAGATGCCTGGCGTCGCACCGGGTACGGCTTCACCGTCGACACCGCGCACGCCCTGCTGGCTCCGCTCGCCCAGGACAGTGCGATGGAGGTGGACCTGACCGCGGCCTTCACCGAGAACTTCGATCAGGCCGGCATTATGGTGCGCGTTGACGCCGAGAACTGGGTCAAGGCCGGGGTCGAGTTCTCCGACGGCGCCTGCCAGCTTGGTGCCGTCGTCACGGCCGGCAGCTCCGACTGGTCCGTGGGCCCGGTGCCCGACTGGCAGGGTAAGCGCGTGCGCATCCGCGTTAGCCGCAAAGGGGACGCGCTCACCATGCGTGCGGGGCTCATAGCGCCCGACGGCACCGCTGCCCTGCGCATGGTGCGATTGCTGCCCTTCCCCGAGGACGCCGTCGCCGAAGCTGGTCCCTTCCTGTGCGCCCCCAGCCGGGCCGGGCTCACCGTCCCGTTCCATGCCTGGCGGGTCACCGAGGCCGACGCCTCACTCCACTGAAAACTCGCGAATACTCGCTTCCCGACGGCGCACGCCAGAACCGGTTCGCATGGTGTCGGACCCCGTCCGTATGGTGGGGGCATGGCTCGAGAGATCACTCCCGATGACTGGCCCGCCCGCGTGACCGATACGCAGATTCGGTCCGTGGTCGGCACTGCGGCCTTCCGGCGCGGCAGCCGTTACGCGGACGAGCGCCGGGTCACCGGTGTGTCGTTGTCGGGCAATGCCGAGATCCTTGCTGGAACGGTGCGTGGGTCATACGGGAACACCTACCAGACCATGATCTACGCCCGGCTATCGGGTGCGCGTGCGGGCTGGTCCGGAACCTGCTCGTGCCCGGTGGGCGGGAACTGCAAGCACACCGCGGCTCTGGTCCTGACGGCCCGCCGTCAGGCGAAGGCCGCCGCGGCCCCTCCTGGCGACGCCGACTGGGAGCGCCGCCTGACCCATTTGCTGCGTGTCCCAAACAACGCCCGCCGCGCGGTCGCCATCGAGATCGCCGATGGCGCCGCCTCCGGCGGCTACTCCGCGCACTATGGCGGCAGTGTCTATGGCGGCGACTTCCGCTCGGGCGCATCCCATGCGGGCGGTTTGCGTCTGCGTCCGCTCATCGCCGGCAAACGCGGCTGGATCAAGCAGGGCATCTCCTGGCGCGGCATTGTGAACGGGGACCTGACCGGCGAGGTCACCCCGGACGCCCTGGGCGCCTTGACCGAGCTGGCCGTCATGGACCCGTATGCAGACTTCTATTACACCGACTCCACCATCGACCTGGCCACGCTGCCGGCGCGCGTCTGGGATGCGCTGCGCCGTGCCGTCGCCGCCGGAATCACGCTGACGACAGCGCAGCGCGGCGGCAAGACGGTGCGCATCCTGCCCGGGCTGCAGGCCGGCATCGGCGTCAAGCGGCAGAAGGACGGCACCGCCCTGATCGGTCCGTCACTGGATCTGGGGGCGGTTGAGGGGCTCGTGCTCGGAAAAGGGCGCAGGCCCAAGGCCCGGGCCCTGGGCAACCCCGCCCACGGCTACGCCATGCCGAGCCCCGACGGCTCCCTCAACCTCATGCCCCTGGAGCCGCCGCCGGGTGAGGTCCTGGGCCGACTGCTGGGACGCAACGAGCGGATCACCGTCCCCGCCGCGGACGTGGAGCGCTTCGAGACCAAGCACCTGGCGCGGCTCGCCACCTCCCTGCCCATCGTCGAGCTAGACCCCACCCTGACCGTCCCGGACCCGGGCGCGCCCGTCGCCGTGCTGCACGTGCGCGTGGATGCCGCACGGCACCGCGCCGAAACCTCCTGGTCCATCCGCTACATGACGGCGGAGGGGGCCAGCCGCGGCGAGATTGCCATCGGCAGCCTCTCGGAGGTGATGTCCGGGTCCTTGCCACCGGAATGGGATCGGTCGGTTGGCACGTCAGCGGCGGGGGCTGACGGTGGCGCCGCGACCGGTGGCCCGACGTCGACTCGGGAGCCCGGCTCCGCGCGCCGTTCCCATCGGGCCCCCGCAGCCCGGGACGCCACCGCGGAGGACGCCCTCGCCCGCCGCATTATCGACGCCTGCATGCCCCTGGCGCCCGTGCTCGGCCGGCTGTGGCAGCCGGGCAGCTTCGAGTCCATGAGCACCGCCCGCCTCATGACCCAGGCCCTGCCCGCGCTGGAGGCGGTCGACGGCGTCGTCGTCGAGGTGACGGGCGAGGTGCCCGACTACCGCGAGGTGGATGAGACCCCGCTCATCACCACCGACGTCGCGGACGACGACGCCGGACCCGACTGGTTCTCCCTGCGGGTGCGGGTCAAAGTCGGGCAGGAGGAGGTGCCCATCGAACGCCTCATGACGGCGGTCGCCACCGGCGCCGAGGAAGTACTGCTCGACTCCGGCGCCTGGATCAACCTGGCCGACCGTCCCGAGATCGTGCGCCTGGCCCGGCTCATGGAGGAGGGCCGGGACCTGCGCGACCCCGACGCCGGCGATGCCGGTCGCCTCACCGTCACCCCGTTCCAGGCTGGCCTGTACGCCGAGTTGGTGGAACTCGGCGTCATCGGGGAGGCGACCGCGCGGTGGCGCGCAGGAGTTGAGCGTCTGCTGGCGGTTGTCGCGGCGGCCGAGCGTGCAGCCGGGGAAACGGGGGCGGACTCGCCCGCTGTCACGGCGGGGGCGGGCGGTGACGCCGCCGCGGGAAAGACCGCAGGCAACCCAGCGTACAGCGATGCCGCTGCGGGGTCTGCGTCCGCAGCGGACGCGGCCGACGTCCTGCAGGCGCCGGTACCCGCCGGCCTGCACGCCACGCTGCGCCCCTACCAGCTCGACGGCTACCGCTGGCTGGCCCTGCTGCAATCCACCGGGCTGGGCGGGATACTCGCCGACGACATGGGCCTGGGCAAGACGGTCCAGGTGCTCGCCGTGATCCAGCACTTGGTCGAGGCGCGTGAGGCGAGCAGCGCGGAGACGGCGGCGGAAGTCGGCGACCTCGGCGCGGAGCTGCGGGGGTTGAAGGCGACCGCCCCGGCGCCCGGCTCCCCGGCGTCTGGCTCCCAGGCGTCGGAACCCCCGGCGCAGGAGGCGCCGGTGCTCGTGGTGGCGCCCACGAGCGTCGTCGGCGCGTGGGCGGAACAGGCCGCCCGCTTCTGCCCCGGGCTGCGGGTGCGCACCGTCACCCGCACCGGCACCAAACGCGGCGAGGACCTGGAAGCGATCCGGGCCGACGCCGACCTCGTGGTCACCAGCTACACCATCGCCCGGATCGAGGAGGAGGACTTCGCGGCTGCCCCCTGGGCATGGGTGGTGCTGGATGAGGCGCAGTTCGTGAAGAACCACAATGCGGTGACCTACAAGGCCATACGGCGCCTGCGCACGCCGTCGCTGGTGGCCATCACCGGCACGCCGCTGGAGAACTCGCTGATGGACCTGTGGAGCCTGCTGTCGATCACGGCGCCCGGCCTGCTGCCCGGTCCCGAGCGCTTCAGCCAGGTGTACCGACGGCCCGTCGAGCACGGCGATGACGCCGTCCTGGCGCGCCTGCGCGCCCGGATCCGGCCCTTCCTGCTGCGGCGGACCAAGGAAGACGTCGCCGCCGACCTGCCCGCGAAGACCGAGCAGGTGCTCCCCGTGGAGCTGGGGGCCGCGCACCGGCGCGCCTACGACCGACGGCTGGCGCGCGAGCGGCAGAAGGTGCTGGGCCTGCTCGAGGAGGACACCGCGCAGTCGCGGTTCACGGCACTGAAATCGCTGACGCTTCTGCGGCAGATGGCCCTCGACCCGGCCCTGGTCGAGGCCGCTGCAGACCACAGGCGCAAGCCCACCGCCAAGGTGGAGGCGCTGCTGGAGACGCTGCGGCCAGTTGTTGCCGAGGGACACAAGGCGCTCGTATTCAGCCAGTTCACGCGGTACTTATCCGGGGTGCGCGAGCAGCTGGAGGCCGAGGGTATCCGCACCGTCTACCTCGACGGGACGACCACCAATCGGCAGGAGGTCATCGACGATTTCCGGGCCGGGCGGGCCGACGCTTTCCTTATCTCCCTCAAAGCGGGCGGCTTCGGCCTCAATCTCACCGAGGCCGACTACGTGTTCCTGCTGGACCCGTGGTGGAACCCGCAGGCCGAGGAGCAGGCGGTCGACCGCACCCACCGCATCGGCCAGGACAAGCCCGTTATGGTCTACCGGCTCGTGTCCACCGGCACCATTGAGGAGAAGGTCATGGCCCTCAAAGAGAAGAAGGCGGAGCTGTTCGCGCGCGTGGTCGAGGGAACGGACGACGTCGTCGCAGACGGCACGACGGACAGCGCAGCGACCGGTACCGGGGCGGGCGGAGTCCGAGCCGGGGAAGCCGGGGTGGGCGCCGCCTCCGGTGCGACGCCGGCCAGTCGCGCTCGGTTGACCGCCCAGGAGATCCGCGAACTCATAAGCGCGAGTTGATCCTCGGGCCAATTCACGGAGCCGGGGCGCGCGGCGCGAAGGCGGGGGCTTCGTGACAGCCGCTGTTGTGCAGGGCAATCAGCTGGCGCGCATCATATTCCCGCGCGATTTCCAGCATTTTCTCATTCCAATGTTGGCGTCTGGGAGTAAACAGGAATTCTGGCCATTTTAGGGTTGGTAGAGCAATTATTGCGCCTGGCTGTGAAATATAGCTCAGAAGGTTGCAAATAGTGGGCGATAAGTGAATTCGCATGGCGTGTGATATGTCGCGGGTGAACACTGGCAAACGATGGTCATCTACCGGAGGAGGTTCCGCCATGCCACTGTCTCACTGCAATGAATCCGCCGCTGCGGACCCGGGCAATAGCGAGCTCAACCCGCTGTTCGCCCGGCCCGGCGAGGCCTATGACTTGCCGAAGTATCGCTTCCCCGCCGGGGAGGCGCTGCCCGAGACCGCCTATCAGGTGGTCCATGACGAGGCCATGCTCGACGGCAACGCCCGCCTCAACCTCGCCACCTTCGTCAGCACCTGGATGGACGAGCGCGCCGACCGCCTCTACCTGGAGGCGGCCGACAAGAACATGATCGACAAGGACGAATATCCGCGCACCGCGGAGATCGAGACCCGCTGCTGGACGATGCTCGCGGATCTGTGGCACGCCCCGGACCCGCGCCACACTATCGGCACATCAACGATCGGTTCCTCCGAGGCCTGCATGCTCGGCGGACTCGCCCTCAAGCGCCGCTGGCAGCAGGCCCGCCGCGCCGCAGGCAAGCCCACCGACAGGCCCAACCTGGTCATGTCCAGCGCGGTGCAGGTGTGCTGGGAGAAATTCTGCAACTACTTCGACGTCGAGCCGCGCTTCGTGCCCATCACTGAGGAGCACAAGGTCCTCGATGGGCACGGCCTGGAGGACTACGTCGATGAGAACACCATCGGCGTCGTCGCCATTATGGGTGTGACGTACACCGGAATGTATGAGCCGGTTGCCAAAATCGCCCAGGCGCTCGATGCCCTCCAGGAGCGCACCGGACTGAATGTGCTCATTCACGTCGACGGCGCCTCGGGCGCCATGATCGCGCCATTCATTCAGCCCGATCTCAACTGGGACTTCAGAATCGATCGGGTGGCGTCCATCTCGACCTCCGGGCACAAATATGGGCTCGTCTATCCCGGCATCGGCTGGGTGGTGTGGCGCGATGCGGCCGCCCTCCCCGAGGAACTCATCTTCGAAGTCTCCTACCTGGGCGGGCAGATGCCGACCTTCGCCCTCAACTTCTCCCGCCCCGGCGCCCAGGTGCTGCTCCAGTACTACATGTTCCTGCGGCTCGGCTTTGACGGCTACCGGCGGGTGCAGGCCAACAGCCGCGACGTCGCCCGCTACCTGGCCGATCAGGTCGCGGACATGGGGCCCTTCAATCTGTGGAATGACGGCTCCGATATCCCCGTATTCGCCTGGCGACTGCGTGCCGGCCACACCGACACGTGGAACCTGTACGACTTGTCCGACCGGTTGCGCATGAAGGGCTGGCTGGTTCCCGCCTATCCGATGCCGGACAACCTCACCGACGTCACCGTCCAGCGAATCGTCGTCCGCAATGGGCTCAGCCACGACCTGGCCGACGCCTTCCTTGAGGACATGCGCACCGAGGTCGCCTACCTCGACCGGCTCGACGGGCCACTGCCCCACGAGTCGGACCGTCCCGCCGCTTTCCACCACTGAGGGGTCGACATGTCCAGCAAAACCTCCGCCGCCTCCGGCAACGCCTCCGTCCACCCGCCCGCCGGCACGCTCGGGGACCTGCCCGCATCCGGCGGCACCGCTCGCGGCAGGACCGTGCCCGCCGACGACGCGTCCGCCGCCGCAACGCGGCCGAGCGCCTCGATGAGCGTGTTCAACTTGGCCATGCTCACCGTCGTGGCCGTGGCCTCGCTGCGTTCGCTGCCCGCCATGGCCGGCTACGGGCTGGCCTCGGTGCTGCTCTACATCATTCCCGCCCTCTTCTTCCTGGTGCCGACGGCGCTCGTGGCCGCCGAGCTCGCCACCGGCTGGAAGGGCGGGGTGTTCGTCTGGGTGCGCGAGGCCTTCGGTGAGCGCTGGGGCTTCGTGGCCATTTGGCTGCAATGGGTGCAGAACGTCGTGTGGTACCCCACCCAGATCGCCTTCATCGCCGTGAGCCTGTCCTATGTGGTGGGCCGCGATGGGCTGGCGAACAACGGGGTGTACGTGGCCGCCGTCATCATCGTGCTCTACTGGGTCTCCACCCTCATCACCCTGGCCGGCGGCAACCTCTTCGCCAGGGTGGGTTCGTGGAGCGGCATCATCGGCACACTCTTCCCGGCGCTGCTGCTCATCATCTTCGGTGCCATCTGGCTGCTCACCGGCACGCCCTCCCAGACTGAGTTGACGGCGTCGGCCATGCTGCCGCCCTGGACGGGCCTGGCCTCGATCGTGCTCATCGTGTCCAACGTGCTCGCCTACGCGGGTATGGAGGTTAACGCGGTCCACGCCAATGACCTGGCCGACCCCGGCCGCGGCTACCCGCGCACCGTGCTGATCTCGGCGACCGTCATCCTGGCGATCTTCATCCTGCCGACCTTGGCGATCGCCGTCGCGGTCCCCAAGGCCAGCCTCGGGGTAGTGGACGGCATCAACCTGGCCTTCCAGACCTTCTTCGACCACTGGCACCTGGCCTGGGGCACCCCGGTGATCTCTCTGCTCATTGCCCTGGGCGCCTTCGCCTCGGTGGTGACCTGGATTGCCGGACCGTCCAAGGGTCTGCTCGCCGCCGCCCGCACCGGCCTGCTGCCGCCACTGCTGCAACGGCGCAACCAGGCGGGCGTACAGCGCTCAATCCTCGTGCTGCAGGGCGTCATCGTGACGATTCTGGCGCTGCTGTTCGTGGTCATCCCCAACGGCAACACCGCCTTCGTCACGCTCATCGACATGGCGGCTGCGCTCTACCTCATCATGTACATGATGCTGTTCGCCGCCGCCATCCGCCTGCGCGCCACCCGCCCGCAGGTGCGGCGCACCTACCGCACCCCGGCGATGGGGCTGGTGGCCGGCGTCGGCTTCGTGGCCTGCGCGGTGGCCTTCGTGCTGTCTTTCGTCCGCCCGTCGGGGTTCACCGGTTTGGGCACGGTGGGCTACGCCCTCGTGGTGGGTCTGGTCATTGTGGTCCTGGGTGTGCCGCCGCTCGTCTTCTACGCGCTGCGTCGGCCCAGTTGGCGGCTTGAGCCCGACCACGCCGTCGGCGACTCCATCCTGGTCAACCCGCCGCAGCCTCGGGGCCGCCTGGGCGGAGACGACCCTCGCGCCGCTCGGCGCGGCCTGCGGGCGGCATCCAAACGCCCTGGCGACCGTCCCCTGTAGCGGTCCGGTCGCGGCTCACCGGTTGACCAGTGGAGTGGTCGTGCGGTCGGCAGCTGCGCCGTCGTCACCCGGCCACACCGCCTCATGCTCCCGGCCACAGTCCGGAGAGTCGAATCACCCGTGGGTCCCGCCGCCGTTTGCCAACGACAGCGGGATCCACGGGTGCATGATGCGCACATGCGCGTCACCGGCATCGACCACCTCGTTCTCACCGTTGCCTCGATCCCTGCCACCGTCGACTTCTACACACGCGTCCTCGGCCTGGAGGCGTTCACGTTTGACGGTGGTCGAGTCGCCTTGCGACTGGGGGAGCAGAAACTCAACCTCCACCCCGCCGCCGCCCCAC
>NZ_JAWDJJ010000196.1:0-5757 GCF_032465695.1 Actinomyces sp. MRS3W | reverse complement strand
CTACTGGGCGGGGCCGGGTGAGTTAAGAGCGATCCATGGGGTGTACGCCGGGGGCGTATGCGCGTGTGCCGTGGAATAAGGGACGCCCCGCTCCGCCACTGCGGACGGAACGGGGCGCAAGCTCGGCTACCGGCTCAGAGGGCTTTAACGTCAAGGATCTCGGCGGAGATTTCCTTGCCGGTCGGGGCGGAGTAGGAGACGGTCTCGCCGGCCCGGTGGCCCATGAGGGCGCGGCCGAGCGGAGCATCGGGGGAAAAGACCTTGACGCCGTCGGGGACGTCCTCGGTGATCTCCTGCCCCCCCAGGGCGAAGGTCTGCTCGCGGCCGGCGACCTTGGCGGTGACGATCGTGCCCAGTGCGACCGAGCCATCGAAGGCGGCAGCGCCAACCTGAGCATGCTCCAGCATTTCGGTGAGTGTGGCGATGCGGGCCTCGTTGAGGGAGGCCTCCTCGCGGGCTGCGTGGTAGCCGGCGTTCTCGCGCAGGTCCCCCTCCTGGCGGGCGGCCTCGACGCGTTGCGCGATGGCCTTGCGCTCGGTGTTCTTGCGGTGCTCGAGCTCCTCGGTGAGTCGGTCGTACGCCTCCTGGGTGAGCCAGGTGCCCTGCTGCTCAGTGGTCTCGTCGGCCATGGTTCCTCCTTGCGAACGGGCGGTAGAAATAGTCTGGGGTCTTTCGGATATAAAGAAGCAGTCTAGACGCTCACTGCGCCGAGCACCGCTGAGGCGGGTGTGGCCTGGGCGTCAGTCTGAGTGCCGCGCCGTTGCTCTGGGCGGTCTACGTCGAGGGCGGCACGGTCGGGTCTGAACTCGGTCCAGAACATGCGCCGAGGCGAGCTTCCCTTGGAGTCGGCCCGCCTCTGGGCCCGTTAGCGTCCCAGAACGGCCAGGTAGCAGGCGACGCAGTGACAGGCCCACGCGGCCACGGTGCAGACGTGGAAGATCTCGTGGAAGCCGAACCAGCGGGGGAAGGGGTCGGGGCGCTTACGTGCGTAGATGATCCCGCCCAGCGTGTAGACGACGCCGCCTGCAATGAGCAGCCAGACAATCGCTGCCCCGCCGGTTACCCAGAACTTCGGGAGGAACCATATGGCTACCCAGCCGAGCACGATGTAGAGCAGGGTCGCGAACCAGCGCGGCGCCGTCGGCCACAGCAGGGTGGTGAGGATGCCGGCCGCCGCGCCTCCCCACACGATTCCCAGCACCAGGCGCGCGGTGCCGGCGTCGAGCAGGGCAACCGACAGCGGGGTGTAGGTTCCGGCGATGAGCAGATAGATGTTGGCGTGGTCGAAGCGCTGCAAAATGGTGGACACTGCCCGCGGGAAGTGGCCATTGGAGATGTGGTAGACGCCCGAGTTGGCGAATAGCAGCAGAGAACAGACCAGATAGGCGGCGCAGGCCCACTTCAGATCGGCCCCCGGGGCGAGCGCCGTGAGCACGATGCACGCCGCCAGCGCCAGCGGTGCTGTGCCGGCGTGGATCCACCCGCGCAGTCGCGGTTTGACGGCGCGGGCGAGGTCGTTGGCGGCGCTGATTGCGGCCGCGCCGCGCGACTGAATGGTAGTGCGCATCGACGGATCTCCTCACGTGGTGGCTCGACAATAACCTACGCTACCGTAGGTTACGTTGCCGTAGGTTCGGTGAAAAGGTGGGGTACGGCTCAGCCACGCGATATCGTCGGCTCTGGGCGCGCCCGCCGACCCTGGTGCGGCGTCGTCGCGGCGGACCAACGCGCACAGGAAAGAAGACTCATGGCGGGCGACAACCTCCTTTACAACCTGTATGAGCGTCGCCTGGCCGCTCAGGTCAAGCCTGAGCGCGTGCCCGAGCACGTGGGCGTCATCCTGGATGGCAACCGGCGTTGGGCCCGGGCCATGGGTATCGGTACGGCCCAGGGGCACAAGCGCGGCGCCGACAAGATCGAGGAGTTCCTCGGCTGGGCCGAGGACGCTGGCGTTCGCGTGGTCACCCTGTGGCTGCTGAGCACCGACAACCTCTCCCGCGACCCCGCGGAGCTCTCCCCCCTGCTCGACATCATTGCCCACGCCGTCGACGAGCTGGCCGCCGCCGGGCGCTGGCGGCTGCGCCTGGTGGGCGCCGTGGACCTGCTGCCGCAGCCGGTCGCCGCGCGACTGCGGGCCGCCGTCGCCTCCACCTCCGTGACCGCCGACGACGACGCTCCCGCGGCGGGTCCAGCCTCCGACCGGGCCGCCCATGCTGACGCCCCTGGCCGTACCAACGCCACTACGGGGTCGGCCGCGGATCCGCGCATGCAGGTCAACGTCGCCGTCGGCTATGGCGGGAGGCAGGAGATCGCCGACGCCGTCCGCTCGCTGCTGCGCGAACGCGCCGAGGCGGGCGCCAGCCTGGAGGAGGTCGCCGCCTCCCTGTCCGAAGAGGACATCACCGCCCACCTGTACACCAAGGGACAGCCCGACCCGGAGCTCGTCATTCGCACCTCCGGGGAGCAGCGCTTGTCCGGCTTCCTCCTGTGGCAGTCGGTGCACTCCGAGTACTACTTCTGCGAGGTGTACTGGCCGGCCTTCCGCCGCATTGACTTCCTGCGGGCGCTGCGCGACTACGGACGCCGGGAACGCCGTCTGGGCAAATGAGCGTCGGCCGCCCCGCAGCCACTTGGGCCGATTGTGGTGTGGGGCAAAGTGCCGGTTTCGGCGCTGCGCGTCGACGGCGCCTCCGGCCTGGCTGGAGGGGCGGTGCCTGAGGGACCCGGGTGTGCGACGGGCGAGGCGACGAATCGTCGGGCTCATGCAACCGCGATGCTGCGGCCTTGGCGAGTATGGTGAGTAGCACCACATGCGGGCGGCGTCCGGGTGTCCGGCGCAGCCCGCCGATCACCGCCGGAGACAGCCATGCGAACTTACGTTCTTGACACCTCGGTCCTCCTGTCCGACCCCCGCGCCGTGCTGCGCTTCGACGAACACGCCGTCGTGCTGCCGGTCGTCGTCGTCACCGAGCTGGAGGGAAAGCGGCATCATCCCGAACTCGGCTATTTCGCCCGCTCCGCGCTGCGGCTGCTCGATGCGCTGCGGGAACAGCACGGCCGACTCGACCGCCCGATCCCCGTGGGCGACCGGGGCGGCACGCTGCGCGTGGAGCTCAATGGCGCCGACGATCATGTGCTGCCCGCCGCCATGCGACTGGGCGACAATGACTCCCGCATCCTGTCGGTGGCCGTCACGCTGGCCCGCAGGAGCCGGGGGAGCGAAGCCGGCGGCAGCGACGTCGTGGTCGTCTCCAAGGACCTGCCCATGCGCATCAAGGCGGCGTCGGTGGGGTTGGCTGCGGAGGAGTACCGGGCACAACTCGCCAGCGAGGACATCTACTCCGGCATGACGTCGATAACCATCACCGAGGAGGAGATCTCGCGGCTGTGGGACGACGGCGCCCTCGAACTGGCGGGCCTGCAGGACGTCGACGCCGCCGATGAGCTTGCCGCCCAGCCCATTCACACCGGCGTTGTGGTTAATTCGCCGCGCGGGTCGGCACTGGCCACCGTGGTGGAGGGAACGCTGCATCTGGTCGACCCCTCACGCGAAGTATTCGGGGTGCGCGGGCGCAGCGCCGAACAGCGCATCGCCATTGATCACCTGCTCAACCCCGAGATCGGCATCGTCTCCCTGGGCGGGCGCGCCGGCACGGGCAAATCGGCGCTGGCCCTCAGCGCTGGCCTCGATGCCGTGGTCAACCGCCAGGAGCATCGTAAGGTCATGGTGTTCCGGCCCCTGTACGCGGTGGGTGGGCAGACGCTCGGCTACCTGCCCGGCGACACCGCGGAGAAGATGTCCCCCTGGGGGGAGGCGGTGTTCGACACGCTCAGCTCCGTCGTGCCGACGGACCGTATTGAACGGATTGTTGCGGCGGGCCAGCTTGAGGTGCTTCCGCTCACGCATGTGCGCGGGCGTTCCCTGCACGACGCCTTCGTCATTGTGGATGAAGCGCAGTCGCTGGAGCGCAATGTGCTGCTCACCGTCCTGTCCCGGATCGGCCAGAACTCCAAGGTGGTGCTCACCCACGACGTTGCGCAGCGTGACAACCTGCGGGTCGGGCGCTGGGACGGTGTGGCCAGCGTGGTGGAGTCCCTCAAGGATCGGGATCTGTTCGCTCACGTGGACCTGGTGCGCACCGAGCGCAGTGAGATCGCCGAACTGGTCACCCGCATGCTCGACGACGTGCCCCTCTACTAACCCGCCGAGACCGGCACTTGTAACGCACCGAAACCGGCACTAATGACGTGCCCAGGGGCTGGTGCGGCCTCGTGGCAGGGGTGTGGTTCGGGCGGCGTGGTGAGGTTTCGAGGGGCTGCGGCCGTGGTGAGGGTGGAGTCCCTATTGCGGGTGGCCAGTGGCGTGCGGGCGGGTGGGTGATGGTTAAGCCCGACGACGACGCGCGCGGGCTTGGTGCCATGCGCACGATTTTGTGTCATGTGCACGAGTTACCGTCACGAACACGAGTTTTAGAGATATGCAGGTGCTGAGACCGTGCAGAACTCTAAAACTTGTGTCTTTGAGGCAAACACGTGTTCATGACGCCAGCGGCGGCCCCTGCGAGTGGTGTCGAAGACGCCCCGGATGCCCTGGCCGCCCCTGACCCGACCACCACCGGGGGAAGTCCTGGGTGGTTAGCTGGACCTCAGCAACTTCGCTCGGTCTCGGCACGTTACAAGTGCCGGTTTCGGCATGTTATTAGTGCCGGTTTCGGTGAGAGGGGTGCGGGGCGACGCTAGGCGGTGGGCGCGTCCAGCTCGGCGCGGGTTGGCGGGTTGGCGCCAGCCCGCGAGACCGTGATGTCGGCGATGGCGGAGGCGTGCCGCAGGACGCGCTCCAGCGCGGCGGCGTCAATATTGCGCAGCGCGTCGCGGCGCTCGGCACCGACAAGGCCCTCGGACCAGATACCGTCCTCAAGCCCGCCCATAAAGGAGTCGCCCGCGCCCACGGTGTCGGAGACGACCACCGTGGGGTCCGCCGGCACCTCCGTGCGCAGGCCCGAGGCGGTCAGCGCCAGCGAGCCCTGCTTGCCGCGGGTGACCACGACGATGGCGGCACCGAGCTCCAGCCAGTGGCGTAGTACCTCCTCAACGTCGGCGTCTTCGCCGTAGAGCCAGGCAATGTCTTCGTCAGAGCACTTGACCAGGTCCGCCAGGGCGATCAGCCGCTCGACCTGCTCACGGGCCTGTTCGGGGGAGCCCATGAGCTGGGGGCGGGCGTTGGGGTCGTAGCAGATCGTCGAGGTGCCCCGGTAGTCGGACAGCACCTGCTCAACCGTGCTGGCACCGGGGGCGAGGATCGCGGCAATGGAACCGGTGTGCACCAGCAGCGGTGCCTCCGTACCCTCCTTGCGCTGCGGATACGGCGGGTTCCAGTCCAGATCGAAGACGTAGGTGGCGGCCCGGTTCGCGCCGATCGTGGCCTGTGCGGTGGAAGTGCGCGCGGCGCCGTCGGAGCCCGGCGTGAGCCGGACGCCTGCGGCCTCCAGGTGTTCGCGCACGGCCAGGCCGCGCGGGTCGGTTCCGATCCAGCAGTCCAGCTCGGTGTCGCGGCCGAGGCGGCTGAGCCCCAGAGCGACGTTCGCGGGCGAACCGCCGGGGATATCGCGGGCGGGCTGGCCGGGGTGGACGACGACGTCGACGAGCGCCTCGCCGATAACGAGGGCGGTGCCCGTGGGGCCGGGTGCGGTCATGATGGAGCTCCTCATGGATGGTCGGGCGGCGGTCGGAGAGGGGACGGGCTGGGCGGTTAAGAAG
>NZ_JAWDJJ010000195.1:0-6882 GCF_032465695.1 Actinomyces sp. MRS3W | reverse complement strand
GTGCCCTGACGCTGCCGCTGCCGGACCTGGTGGCGGTTGCCGAGCAGGCCCTGGGCCTGGATGTTGAACTCGCCGCTCGCGTCGGCAACCGCATGGGGCGGCGCGCCCTGGACGCCTTCCGGAATGTTGCCGAGCAGTATGCCGCTGATGTGGAGGTCCCTACTGTCTCCGGGTTCTTGGAATCGCTCGATTACGCAGAGTCCGAGGAACGCGGGCTGGAAACCCCCGAGGTTGAGCCCGAACCCGGCGCCGTACAGATCATGACTGTCCACGGCGCCAAGGGCTTGGAGTGGGACTGCGTCGCAGTGATCGGCATGTCCGAAGCCTCATTTCCCAACTACCGTAAAGCCTCCCGGGCGGACGGGGCAGTGGTGGACAAGTCTTGGATGGGTTCCAGCCAAGTATTCCCCCATCCGCTGCGTGCCGACGCCGACCAGCTACCACCGTTCCAACTCGATGCCATCGAGCTGCCACTGGGCGAGGGCGCGACGCTTACCAAGGAGGAGAGGGACGAGATCAAGGACCGTCACTCGCAGTACCAGCTGGCACTCGGGCGTCACGCCATTGCCGAGGAACGGCGCCTGGCCTATGTGGCCATCACCCGGGCCCGCCAGGAGGTGCTACTGACCGGATCTCACCTGGCCAAGACCAGCAACGCCGTCAAGCCCGTGTCCCGTTTCCTCGCCGAGTTGCAGCGGCGTGAGTTGGTGACCGAGTTCGGTCCCGGTTTCACCGACGTGCCAGAGGATGCCACCAATCCCCTCGGCATTACGCAGGACGTCTGGCCGGTGACTCACGTGGCCGCCCCGGGCTCGGAACGGGCCGCGCGCGCCGCCGTCGCCGACGCCGTGAACAGTGCTCTGGGCGCCGGCGCAGCCCCTGCGGCGAGCCGGACCGCCCTCGGCGGTGCCGCCGAGCCGGACGCCACGGCAGATTCAGAAGCAGCCCCGGAGAGTGCCTCCGCCGACCCGACAGTGCTCCGCTGGCGCGAGGAGGCCCGCCTGCTGCTGGCCGAGCGCGACGCCGCGGCAGACGAGACCCCCACAGTCCGCCAGCCCGCCCACCTGGCTGCCACCCGGCTGGACGATCTGCGCCGCGACCGCGACCAGTTCGCCCTCGACCTGCGCCGCCCGCTGCCGGCCCAGCCACAGGCCGCCGGCCGCCTGGGCACCGTCTTCCACGACGCCATCGCCCAACGCCTGAGCAGCCGCGGCACCCTGTTCAGCCTGCACGATGCCGGCGTCCCGGACACACTCACCGGGGCAGACCGCAAGCGTGTCGAGCGTTGGCTCGACGTCGCCGCGAACCATGCCCTACTGGACGGCTACCAGCTGGTGACCACCGAGGAATCCCTCGAACTCGCCCTCGGTGAGACCACCCTGCGCTGCCGCATCGACGCCGTCTTCCAGGATCCGAACAGTGGTCACTACCTGGTGGTCGACTGGAAGACCGGCCACCAGCGCGTGCCGGTGGACCAGCTCAGCGTCTATGTGCACGCGTGGTCTGCCGCCACCGGCGTTCCCACCGAGCAGGTGCAGGCCGCCTACCTGTACGTCGACGAGCCAGGCGGCTACGTCGACCAACTAGGCGAGGACTCTTTCCTCCCCCTGGAGGAGATCCGGCGCACCCTGGACCCGCGGGATCAGTGAACCAGGGCCGCAAGGCCCACTATCGCCCGTCGGTAGCGCACTTGTGCCGGTTCAACGCGTCATGAGTGCCGCCTTCGGCGGCGCTGGAACCAGCCTCGGTGTGAGGCGGCTAGTCGGCGGGGCCGTCCTCGGCCTCACCGGCTGCGTCCGTGCTCATGACGGCACCTCCATGGGGAGCGTGGTGGTCGTCCGTGCCTTCTTCGGAAGGGCCGCTGCCGTCGTCGCCTTCATCTCCGTCGGCGTCGTCATCCACCAGCACCATCTCCACCTCGCTGGTGGTCGCCTCCGGCTCGGCACTCACCCGCTCACCCGGCACGGGCGCCAGACGGGGTCCGTGCGGTTCGATGAGCGGCTCGTCGCCGACCTGGTCGGCCAAATCCGTCAGCATCGCCACTGCGTCATCCACGATGGAATCGCGCTGTGAACGCACGCCGTGCATGAGCCACCGGGCCAGGCTCAGCTCGCTGACCAGCTCCGCACGATCTCGCAGATGCCGGTCCACACCCTCCGTGCGCGCCAGGTCGTAGGCGGACTCAATTGCATCCAGACAGTCCACGGGCACGGAGGAGTACACCCACGCCATATCCTCGGCCGGGTCGCCCACATGCGCCTGCCCCAACCCGCGCACGGCCACGACCGCCCCGCCGGCGGTCAGCACGTTCTCCGCCGCCAGGTCACCATGGACCACCACCGGGCGGAAGCGCCACAGCGCCGAGTCCTCCAGCGCCACCTCCCAGCGGGACAGCAGCGCAGGCGGCACCCTGCCGGTGCCGGCGGCGTCGTCGAGCAGACTCAGCCAGCGCCTGCGCACGTCCTCTGCGTCGTAGACGGGCAGGCCCGCCTCGGAGATCACCGTCGTCGGCAGTTCATGCAACTCGCCCAGCGCCCGGCCGAGCCCCGCGGACAGCCCCGGTCCCGGACGCAGGGACTCGACGTCGATCGGGCGGCCCTCCAGATGGCTGCGCACCTGGAGGTGTGTGCCCTCCTGCCGCAGCGTGCCGGCGGGGCGCGGCACATCGAAGGACACCCGGCCGTCGTCGACCACCCGTCCGATGCGGCGCAGCACCTCCGCCTCGGCGTCCAGCGTGGCACCGGTGGCATCGTCGTGAGTCTCCAGCACCTCCCAGTGCCGCCCCTGAGTGTCGACGACGCCGACCACCCGTAGAGTGGCTGAGCGCTCCTGGGGCAGTGCCAGACGCGCCGGGTTCAGACCGGGCACGGCGACGGCGGCCATGGCCGCAAGCGCCAGGGCAGATCGCTCCCGGACCGCACCCAGGGGGGTGGGGGCGCCGGTGGTTCCGGACTGGTCTGACTGAGGCGTGCGCGTGGGCTCGGACGGCCCGGAGGGGGGCTGTGACATGACTCCACCGTAAGCGAGGAAAGCGCCTGGCGGCGTCGCCGCGCCCCGTGAGCCGCGCACCTGGCGCTTCAATCACGCTATTGCCAGGGACCTGGCGGACGCTGCCGGGGTTTTCCACAGGGGCGCGCATCTGGATTGGCGGTGACACCTGTCTGTGACCTAAGCTCACAGGCGTAGCGCTTCTCAGCGTCGAGCAGGCGCTACACATCATCCCAACGCCTATCCCCATAGATACGCCAGACTTAGCTACCCCCGTGAGGCCCACCATGGATGCCGCAGCCATGCTGCACTCCGAGATCCGTGAACTGGTTCGCCGCCGTGGCGTCGACCCGCTCACCGACACCTCCGCCCTCGAGGCACTCGTTGCCGAGGCGAGCGCCGACTACGTCGCCCGCGCCGACGCCGGGCTCGTGCCACCCCTGCCCGACCCCGACGACGCCGGAGCGCGGGCTGTGGATGCCCTGGCCGGCCTGGGGCCATTACAGCGCTACCTGGAGGATGAGAGCGTCGAGGAAATCTGGTGCAACTCCCCGGGACGCGTCTTCGTCGCCCGTTCCGGGCGCCCCGAGCTGACCACCACCCTGCTGGAGGATGAGGAACTGCGCGTCCTAGTGGAGCGCATGCTGCGCACCTCCGGGCGCCGGTTGGACCTGGCCAGCCCCTTCGTGGACGCCCAGCTGCCCGGAGGCGAACGTTTGCACGTGGTCATCCCGCCCATCACCTCCCAGCACTGGGCGGTCAATATCCGCAAGCACACCTCGCGGGCCGCGCGCACCGCCGACCTGGTGCGCATGGGATCCCTGACACCGCACGCCGCCGCCTTCCTCGACGCCTCCGTCCAAGCCGGGCTCAACATCCTCGTCTCCGGCGCCACCCAGGCCGGCAAAACCACCCTGGTGCGGGCCCTGGCCGGTGCCATCCCCGCCGGGCAGCGCGTCATCACCTGCGAGGAGGTCTTCGAGCTGGCCCTGCGTAACCGGGACTGCGTGGCCATGCAGACCCGGGCCGCCAACCTTGAGGGAGTGGGCGAGATCAGCCTGCGCCGCCTGGTCAAGGAGGCGTTGCGCATGCGCCCCGACCGGCTGCTCATCGGTGAGGTGCGGGAGGCCGAGGCGCTCGACCTGCTCATCGCCATGAACTCGGGCCTTCCCTCGATGTCGACGCTGCACGCCAACTCCGCCCGCGAGGCGGTGGTCAAGATTTGCACCCTGCCGCTGTTGGCGGGGGAGAACGTCACCGCCGGATTCGTCGTGCCGACGGTCGCGAGCGCCGTGGACCTCGTGGTGCACCTCGACCTCGACTCCGACGGGCGCCGCCAAGTTCGCGAAATCGCCGCTCTGTCCGGCCGCGTTGAGAACGGGACCATCGAAATGGCTGACGTATTCACCCGCGACGCCGCCGGCCGGCTGGTGCGCGGCCCGGGCGTCCCACGCGCCCCAGAACGTTACTCCCGCGTCGGCCACGACGTTGCCGCCCTGCTCACCGACGACGCTGTGCACGCCTCCGCGCCCGGGCATTCCACGGCGCCAGCCGCTACGGGGGAGTGGTCCTGATGGGAGCCATCAGCGGGTTGCTCGCCGGCACCGGCGTGGTGCTGGTGTGGCTCGCGCTGACCACCGAGCCGCCGCGATGGCACTCCGAACGGCAACGCAACCTGGCCGACCTGCTCATCCAGGCCGGAGTCGGCCGTACCAGCCCCGCCCTGTTCGTGGCCGGCAGCCTCATCCTCGGGGTCCTCGTCGGCCTGCTGTTCCTCGGCATGTCCCGCGCCTGGCCCATTGCCGCCGCCTTCGGCGTCATCGCCGCCGGCGCCCCGCTGCTCGTCGTCTCCTCCCGGGCACGCACCCGCCGCACCAACCTGCGAGAGGTGTGGCCGGAGGCGGTCGACACGCTCGTGTCGGGCGTGCGCGCGGGCATGAGCCTGCCCGAGGCCCTGACCAACCTCGGTGAACGCGGGCCCGAGGCGATCCGGGACGAGATGCGCGCCTTCGGCGCCGACTACGCCGCCACCGCCCGCTTCGACCAGTCGCTGGATCGGCTCAAGGCCCGCTTCGCCGACCCGGTGGCAGACCGCATCGTTGAGGCACTGCGCCTGGCACATGAGGTCGGCGGCACCGACCTGACCACACTGCTGCGCGCCCTGTCCCGGATGCTGCGCGAGGACATGCGCACCCGCGGCGAGCTCGAAGCCCGCCAGTCGTGGACCGTCAACGGGGCGCGGGTCGCGGTGGCCGCCCCCTGGATCGTGCTCGCACTGCTGGCCACCCGCCCCCAGGCGGCGGCCGCCTACGCCACCGCCGCGGGCGCACTCGTCCTGGCCATTGGGGCCGCCCTGAGCCTGGTGGCCTACCGCCTCATGCTCAGACTCGGACGCCTGCCCGAGGAAGAACGGGTACTGCGATGAGCCCCATCCTGCTCGGCGCCCTGACCGGCCTGCTCGCCGCCACCGGCATCCTGCTGGTGGTCGAGGCCGTGCGCCGTCGTCGCCCAACCCTCGCCGACCGGCTGGAACCCTACGTTCACGCCCGCCCCAGCACTTCGCGGCTACTGGCCGCCGCCTCACCCACCGCCGACGGACAGACCGTCAGCGCCGCCCTCCTGGAGACGGTGACTCGTCTGGGAGGAATCCTCGAGGCGATCGGCTCCTCAGCGGAATCGGTCAGGCGGCGGCTGGCGCGCTCCGGGACGTCCTTGACCTACGAGGAGTTGCGCATTCAGCAGCTGCTCTGGGCGACGGCGGGGCTCGCGATTGCGGCCGGCACCGGGCTGGCGCTGTCCGTCGCGTGGCGGGTCAACGTGCCGCTGCTCATCGTCGTCGCCATCGTTGCGGCCGTCGGCGGCGCCGCCGCGCGCGACTGGTGGCTGACACGCGCCGTCAACCGGCGTCGGGAGCGCATTGAATCCCAACTTCCCGACGTCGTTGAGCTCCTCGCCCTCGTCGTCGGCGCCGGACAGGGGCCGGTGGCCGCCATGGAGCGAGTCGTGCGCATCGGCCGCGGAGAGCTCATCGAGGAGCTTGAGCTCACCCTCGCCGACGTCAACAGCGGCACCGTGCTCACCACGGCCCTCACTCACCTGGAGGAGCGCGTGGGATCGCTGCATGTGGCGCGACTATCCGAGGCCATCTCCGTTGCCCTGGAACGCGGCACCCCGCTGGCCGACGTGCTGCGCGCCCAGGCCGCCGACGCCCGTGAGGCCGCCCGACGCAGCCTCATGGAAGAGGGCGGCCGACGCGAAATCGCCCAGATGGTGCCCGTCGTCTTCCTCATCCTGCCGATCACAGTGGTCTTCGCCCTCTTCCCGGGCCTGTTTGTTCTGCGGATCGGCCTATGAACCCACACTCACCCGCAGCCCCCGCCCATGTCCACCACCGCTATCTACCCCCGGTTATCAGTCGCAACCACGGAAAAACGGAGAAACCCATGCACCCCATCAAGCGCGTCATCATTCGCCTGCGCACCCAAGTCCGCCACCTCGCCGATGAACGCGGTGACGTCCCCGGCTGGGTGCTGGTCACCCTCATGACCGCGGGCCTGGTCGTCGCCCTCTGGGCTGTCGCCGGCCCCGCGCTGACACAGGTCTTCAACGACGCCATTGCCAAGGTCACCGGTGCCATCTGACCGGCGCACTCGCGGCCGCGCCCGCACGTGTGGCCAGCGCGGTCGAGCCAGCTCCCGGCGGGGCAAACCCCACCCGGGCGAGCGCCGCTTACCCGGGCTCGGCGCGCGCTGGCAAACCGACGACCGCGGCGCTGCCGTCGTTGACTTCGCGCTCGTCGGGGTGCTGGTCATCGCCGTGTCCGTCGCCCTGCTTCAACTCACGCTCGGCCTGCACGTGCGCAACGTGCTCACCGACGCCGCCGGAGAAGGCGCC
>NZ_JAWDJJ010000194.1:0-8113 GCF_032465695.1 Actinomyces sp. MRS3W | reverse complement strand
GCGGTGGCTTCTCCGCCAACTCCCGCCTGCGGGCGCTGGCGGCGCAGCGGTGCGAGGCGGCGGGCATCACCCTGCGGCTGCCGCCGCTGAAATACTGCACCGACAATGGCGCTCAGATCGCCGCTCTTGGTGCGGCGGCCGTGCGCGCGGGCGTGGCGCCCAGCCCCATGGGCTTCGCCCCGGACTCCGGCATGCCGCTGGAGACGCCTGTCGCCCACTGACTCCCGTCCACGTCACTTCGACCGGTTTCGGCACGTCATTAGTGCCGGTTTCGGTGAGGGGGGTGCGGGGGTGACGGGATCGGGATGGATGCCGTCGGCGACCAGAGCGGTGATCTCGGCGGGCGTCAGCGGTCGGCCGGCGCGCACCTCCTCCAGCAGCAGCCGCATGGCGGCCTCATTGCTGCCGGCGGCGGTGGCAGCGGCCAGCTGCCGCTGGTAGGAGGCGCCGGCCTCAAGCGTCAAGCGCACGCTGTCCAGCTCCTTCTCGCAGCCGAGATCGGCCGCCACCGGGGCCAGCTCGGTGAGCATGCGGGTGACCGTGTCGGTGACCAGCTCCTCCGTTCCGGCCGAGTCGATGATGAGGATGGCGTCCATGCCATAGCGGGCCGAACGCCACTTGTTCTCGTTGACGTACCAGGGCGGCAGCGCGTCGAGCTGCTCGCCGCGGTCGAGCCGACGCGAGAAATCCTCCACCAAGCACTGGGTGAGCGCGGCAATCCCCGCCAGCTCGGCGAGGTTGGTGGCGGCATCGCAGAAACGCATCTCGATGGTTCCCAGACGCGGTGAGGGACGCACATCCCAGCGGACCTCCGTGAAGTCCTCAATGACGCCGGTGTGGACCATGTCGCCGACGAAGCCCTCCAACTCCGCCCATGAATCCAGCTGGTGCGGGGCCCCGGCCGTCGGCAGCTGCTGGAACATCATGGCGCGGTTGTCGGCGTAACCGGTGGACGCGCCCGCCCAGAACGGGGAGGAGGCGCTCAAGCACTGCAAGTGGGCTGCGCGGGTGAGCAGGGCGGACAGGATCGGCAGGACCTTGTCCCGGTCCTCAATCCCCACGTGCACATGCGTGCCGAAGATGAGCATCTGGTGGCCCCACAGCCGGGTCCGGTCCACCAGACGGGCGTAGCGCTCCGCGTCGGTCACCTTCTGCACCAGCGGGTCGGCGAAGGGGTGCGTGCCCGCACTGGCCAGCTCCACGCGCAGGGGACGCACTACCGGCAGCAACCTGCCGTAGGCCAGTGCAATGTCCTCCATGCATTCGGCAACCGTGTGCCTCGCCCCGGAGACTAGCTCGATGGTGTTGAGCATCATCTCACCGTGAATATTCGGGTCGTCTCCCACCAGGCGCAGGATGTCGGCGGCGCACTGGCGCAGATCGAGGCTGTCCCGGTCTACGAGTTGCAGTTCCCACTCAACCCCGAGCGTGGACCGCTCCGAATGGGCGAAGGGCAGCTCCTCGCGGTGCAGCAGGCGCGCGTGATGGGGCCGGGTGAAGGCGGGCGTGGTTGGTGTCATGACGCAGCTCCTTACGGAGTCGGATGAACGGTGTGCGATTCCGGGAGCGGAGAGGGGAAGGTCGGCGTCGGCCCAGTCGCGGCTGCGGCGGCTTCGACGACGAGGACGGCGCCCTTCGGGGAGCGGCCGGACTCGCCGGCGCCACGCGGGCCGATACGGGTGAGAAACCAGGTCTCGGCGGCGTCACCGCGCGGACGAAGGGATGCTCGCAGCGCGTCGGGGGAGAGGTCAACCCCGCGGGCGTGGATGTCCAGACGCCCGATGCCGCGCTGCCGCACGCGGGAGCGCAGCGCTTTGAGATGCAGGGGCACCACCTCCACCAGTCGCCAGGAGCGGACGAAGGGAGCCAACTGCGTCGGGGGCGGCGTGGGGCCGGTGAGGTAGGCGATGCGGTGTCCCACCGGGCGGGCGCCGAGCCGCTGCGCCAGGTGGGAGATGAGACCGGCGCGAATGGCGGCTCCGTCAGGCTCGTGAATGTAGGCCTCGAGCGCGCCCTGGCCGGCGACGGGGTCGAGCTGTACGGGCGGGGCGGCGGGGCTGGTGCAGTCGGGGTCGGTCAGCGTGTGGGCGACCGGCTCGCCGTCGTCGCCCGAACGCAGGACGAGCGCGGAGCGGCCGGGGCCCTCCGGGGCGAGTGGGCCGCACCAGATACCGGCCTCGACGACGCCGCCATCCACACTCACCCACTGCACGTGGGAGTCGGCGGGCAGCAGGGCGTGGTCGATGCCGGGGGAGACCTTAATGCCAAGCGCCTCCACCTGCTCGCGCAGGGCCAGAACACGGCTGAGCGGCGGGGACCAGCGCTCCGGGTCGGGGATACGCCGGCCGCCGCTACGGCGGGCCGGGTCCGCGAAAACGGCGTCCACCCCCTGCGCGCCGAGGTCCAGCTCGAGCGCATCGGCGCAGCGCACCTGCACGTTGGGGAAGGGAGAGAGATTGACGGTGGCCAGCGCCGCCGTCGGCTCGTCGCGCTCAACGGCCAACACCTGCGGGCACAGCGAGGCCAGCGCCATCGCGTCGCCGCCGATGCCGCAGCCCAGATCCGCGACGTGCTGGACGCCGGCCCGGGCGTAGCGGGCAGCGTGGTGGGCGGCCACCGCCAGACGCGTGGCCTGCTCCAGCCCGTCGGGGGTCAGCAGCATCCGATTGGCGAAGTCGCCGAACTTAGCGACGGCGCGCTGACGCAGCCGCTGCTGGGTGAGCGCGGCGGCAACGAGTGCGGGCGAGTGCCCCTCGCGGCGCAGGGAATCGCCCAGCCGCAGGGCCTCGTTCGGGTCATATGGCGGCAGAGCGTCAAGCAGCCGCCAACCCTCGGGGGTCAGCAGCGGGGCGAGGTCGGAACCTTCCATCGCCCCGATCATGACATGCCCGCCCGCCTGCGCGCCGCATCCGGAGAGTCGTCTCACGTTCGCTCTCCGGTCGTGTCACTGATCTCGCACGCGCCCCGCGCGCCCGGCCGCCCAAGAGGGACTACGCTGACACGTCCGGATGGGCGGTTATCCGATCCGGAGCGACGCCGTACCCGGGCTGCCGAGCCCGGGAGAAGGAGGACGTGTGGCACGACGTGACAGGCGCCGCCGCTGGCGGCGGGCACTGGGCGGGCTGGTTGCGCTCGCGGTGGCTGCCGTGGCGCTGCCGAACGCCTGGGCCTGGGCGGCCTCGAGCGAGCATGTCACCGACCACGGGGCCGACAATGACACCGCGACGGCGCCGGTGGCCATTGTGCTCGGCGCCTCCGTCTACCCCTCTGGGGATCCCTCGCCCTGGCTGCGCTACCGGCTGGACGTGGCCGCCGACCTGTACGAGTCGGGGCGCGTTGACGCCATCCTCGTGTCCGGAGACAACGGGCAGGCCAGCTACAACGAGCCGATCGCCATGTATGAGTACCTGGTATCGGCCGGTATTCCGGCGGAGGCGATCGCGGTCGACTATGCGGGCTTTGACACCTACGCCACCTGTGTGCGGGCCCGGGACGTGTTCGGCGTGTCCGAGGCGATCCTCGTCAGCCAGGACTTCCACGAGGCCAGGGCCGTGGCCGTGTGCCGGGCCGTGGGCGTCGAGGCGAGCGGGGTAGGGGATACGCACGCCCGCGCCAGCCGCACCACCTGGACGTACAGCTGGATGCGCGAGCGCGGCGCTGTGGTCAAGGCCGCCTGGGACCTGCTGACCGACCGGACGCCCCTCCTGGGGGACCGCGAGACCAGTGTTGATGATGCGATCGCCTGGACCCGCGCCCACCGGGAGGCGTGAGGAGCGTCTGCTGTCGCGGCGTGCACGCCGACGGCGAACCGACACTCCCGATCTGGCACTCGCGTTGACTGAGTGCTAACGGCGCGCGTAGATTCTCCTGGTGGCGCGTGAGGTGCTCGAGACCGCTCAGCATCCTCGCGCGACCCGCAGCTCATACGTGCCGGACCGACCCCCGCGACGGCGGCTCAGCACCTCGAGATGCGGCAACCAGTCATCTCACACATTCACCAAGCGAGAAGGGGAGGGCGACATGTCGATCTCCATCAAGCCGCTCGAGGACCGGATCGTCGTACAGACGGTCGAGGCCGAGCAGACCACCGCGTCCGGGCTGGTCATTCCGGACACCGCCAAGGAGAAGCCGCAGGAGGGCAAGGTCGTGGCCGTGGGCCCCGGTCGTGTTGACGACTCCGGCAAGCGGATTCCCGTGGACGTCGCCGAGGGCGACGTCGTCATCTACTCCAAGTACGGCGGCACCGAGGTCAAGTACGAGGGCGAGGACTACCTCATCCTCTCCGCTCGTGACGTTCTGGCGGTTGTGACCCGGTAACGTCTTTTTGACGTGTGGTCCGTGGGGCGGGAAGCATCTGCTTCCCGCCCCACGGCCGTGTTGTGACGTCTCACCATACGTGGAATGGGCCGCACCGACGTGCGGGTAGGGGCGGGCGGGCTCTACGATGAGCGCGTGAGCGAGCCGATCACCAATCCCGACATTTTCGCCCCCACCGGACTGACCTACGACGACGTCCTCCTGCTGCCCAGGTTGACCGACGTCATCCCCTCGGAGGTTGATACCACCTCCCGCCTGACCCGGAATATCTCCCTGGCTACCCCCCTGCTCAGCGCCGCCATGGACACCGTCACCGAATCCGACATGGCCATCGCCATGGCTCGCCAGGGCGGCATCGGCATCCTGCACCGCAACCTGTCCATCGAGGAGCAGGCTCAGCACGTGCGCCGCGTCAAGCGCTCGGAATCCGGCATGGTCTCCGACCCGGTGACGGTGGGACCGGACGCCACCATCTCCCAGCTGGACGAGCTGTGCGGCCACTACAAGGTCTCCGGCCTGCCGGTCGTCGACGAGGCCGGCAACCTGCTCGGCATTATCACCAACCGCGACCTGCGCTTCGTGCCGCCCGAGCGCTGGGATGCCCTCACCGTGCGCGAGTGCATGACCCCGCGCGAGCGACTCATCACCGGCCCCACCGGCATCTCCCGGGAGGATGCCAAGGCGCTGCTGGCCGAGCATCGCATTGAGAAGCTGCCGATCATCGACGCCGACGGCCGCCTGTCCGGCCTCATCACCGTCAAGGACTTCGTCAAGACCGAGCAGTACCCCAACGCCACCAAGGATGATGCCGGCCGCCTCGTGGTGGGCGCCGCCGTCGGCTACTGGGGCGACACCTGGGAGCGCGCCGGCGCGCTGGTCGACGCCGGCGTGGACGTCATCGTGGTGGACACCGCCAACGGCGGGGCGAAGCTCGCCCTGGAAATGATCTCCCGCATCAAGGCCGACCCGGCCTTCTCCGACGTCGAGGTCATTGGCGGCAACGTGGCCACCCGCGAGGGCGCCCAGGCGCTCATCGACGCCGGCGTGGACGCCGTCAAGGTAGGGGTGGGGCCCGGCTCCATCTGCACGACCCGCGTGGTCGCCGGCGTCGGCGTTCCTCAGGTCACCGCCGTCTACGAGGCCGCCCGCGCCTGCACTCCGGCGGATGTGCCGCTGATCGCCGATGGCGGGTTGCAGTACTCCGGTGACATCGCCAAGGCGCTGGTTGCCGGCGCCGACACGGTTATGCTCGGCTCCCTGCTGGCCGGCTGCACCGAGTCGCCCGGTGATCTGGTGTTCGTCAACGGCAAGCAGTGGAAGCGCTACCGCGGCATGGGGTCGCTGGGGGCGATGAGCTCGCGCGGGCGCAAGTCCTACTCCAAGGACCGCTATTTCCAGGCCGACGTCTCCGGGGACGACAAGATCATCCCCGAGGGCATCGAGGGACAGGTGCCCTTCTCCGGCTCCCTGGCGGATGTTGTCTACCAGCTGGTTGGTGGGCTGCACCAGTCGATGTTCTACGTGGGCGCGCGCACCATCCCCGAGCTCAAGGCCAACGGTCAGTTCGTGCGCATCACCGCGGCCGGTCTCAAGGAATCCCACCCCCACGACGTCAAGATGACGGTGGAGGCCCCCAACTACACCGGCCGCGAGTCCTGAGGGGCACTCGACCGCTCGTCGCGCCGGTCTCCCGCCCCGTCGTCCTTCCGGACGAGGCGGGAGACCGGAGGGATCAGTCGGCGGCGCTGCTGCGCCGGTGGGCTCGCACATGGGCGATCGCAGAGACGCAGGCGATCACCAGGATGAGGGATTGCGCGATGACGACCCCCGTGGAGCCACCGTGCATCAACTGGTCGATCAGGGTTGCGATGGCGATAAGCGCGATGATGCCGAGCAGGCACAGGATCGTGCGGTCATGGGATTGGCTCATGAATTGACTCATGCGACCTCATTCCTTGAGGTGGACCCCGGAAACAGGGACGGATGCTCCGGGACTGTTCACCCCGCCGGTCACTCTATGATAACGCTTCGGGCAGGGGCCAGGCCAGCTCCACGTCCGGCGTGCGGCCGCGGCGGCGCAGGAAGTCGTTGAAGGACACGGCCCAGTCCCGGTGCGCCGCCGCCTGCCAGGTCATGAGCCGCTCGCGCGGAATCCGGGTGATCTCCGGGTGGGCGTAGGCCATGGCCTCCAACACGTCGAGGGTGGCCACCACGTCCACCTCGGCCGTGTGCAGGCCCGCCGCCTGCGGATCAACTCCGTAGAAGGCGCACAGGTCCGTCAGTCGGCGCTTGCCACCCCGATAGCGGTCCACCTTCCGATCAATGACCAGCGGGTCCACCACGGGCCCCAGCTCCCGCCCCAGCCGCTCGCGCACGGTGGGCAGCCCGTGGCGGGTCAGCTCTGACTCGAGCAGCGTGAGGTCATAGGCGCTGTTGTAGGCGACCACCGGCGTGCCGGCGGCCATCGCCCGGCTCAGTGCAGCGGCCACTTCCTCCAACACCTCCCCGACCGGGCGGCCCTCGGCGCGGGCGCGCTCGGTGCTGATGCCGTGGACGGCACTGGCCGAGGCGGGGATCTCCACTCCGGGGTCGGCCAGCCAGGTGGTGACCGTCTGCTCGCGGCTGCCGTCCGGGCGTAGCGGTCCCCGAGCCACCAGCGCGGCCGTGACCAGCCGATCCCGCGTGGGGGAGATGCCGGTGGTTTCGGTGTCGAATCCCAGCAGTGGTCCGGCCAGCCACGAGTCGGGGCGCGGGGCTTGAGGTTGCTTGCTCATACCCCGAGTGTGCCATCAGCCTCCGACACAAACCGTGCGGGGCATAGGGGTTATCCGTGCTCCGCAAGTGCGTCCCTACGTTTTCCGACCCCGGGGTACGTTTCACGACCACCCCGGGGTCGTGAAACGTACCCCAAGGTCGTAAATCGCCCTGTGGTCGCGCAGTATGCGCCGCTGCCGTCCGCCGAAGCCCACCTGGTTCGGCGTCGGCCGACGCTGGCCGCGCCCAGCGCCCGGTGTCCGACGCCCGGTGCGCCGCATTGGCCCCCCGTCAGTGCCTGGTTAAGCCCGGGCCCACCGCCTGGATGTCTATGCCCACTGCCGGGATGCTCGGGCCGCCGCCTGGAGGTCCGTGCCCACTGCCTGGACCGCCCCAGTCGGCAAAGTCGGCGGCTCTTAGCGTTCCCCCGCTACGATGCCGCCATGAGCGGTGAGATTGAGATCGGACGGGACAAGCGCGCCCGCCAGGCCTACTCCTTCGACGACATCGCGCTGGTCCCGGCGCGCCGCACCCGCGATGTGCGCGACGTGCGCGTGGACTGGCAACTGGACGCCTACCACGTGGATCTGCCGGTCATGGCCTCGCCCATGGATTCGGTGATGAGCCCCGAGACCGCGATCATGGTCGGCCAACTCGGCGGCATCGGCGTGCTCGACCTGGAGGGCCTGTGGACCCGCTACGACGACCCGACCGCCGCGTTGGAGCGCATCCGCGCCGCCGCGCCCGAGGAGGCCACCGGTGTCCTCCAAGATGTCTACCGGTCCCCGGTGCGCCCCGAACTCATCACCGCCCGCCTGGAGCAGATCCGCCAGGCCGGCGTTGTCGTCGCCGGGAGGCTCAGCCCCTCCCAGACGCAGCGGCACTGGCGCACCGTCGTCGAGGCCGGCGTCGACCTACTCGTCATCCGCGGGTCGGTTGTCTCCGCCGAGCACGTATCCGGAGCGGTTGAACCGCTCAACCTCAAGCGCTTCATTTACGAGCTGGACGTCCCCGTGGTCGTCGGCGGGGTCACCACCTACAC
>NZ_JAWDJJ010000193.1:0-2687 GCF_032465695.1 Actinomyces sp. MRS3W | reverse complement strand
ATGGCCCCGGCCGATGCCCCAAGACTTAGCCCGCCCTCAGCAACTTCGACCGGTTTCGGCACGTTACAAGTGCCGGTTTCGGCACGTCATTAGTGCCGGTTTCGGCATGTTATTAGTGCCGGTTTCGGTGCATGGGCGTATCTACTTGGACGAGCGGGACGTCGAGCGCTTCGACGCAGCCGACTTCGCGGTGGTCTTGCTCGCGGTCTTCGCACCGGCCTTGCTGGTCGACCGCCGTGTGGTGCGCTTCTCCGCCGGCCCCTTGGCGCGCTTCTCCGCCAGGAGTTCGTAGGCGCGCTCGGGGGTGACCGTGGCCGGATCATCGTCGCGGCGCAGCGTCACATTCGTCTCCCCGTCGGTGAAGTACGGACCGAAGCGGCCATCCTTGATGACGACAGGTCGGCCGGTAGCCGGGTCGGTACCGAGCTCACGCAGCGGTGCACGCGAAGCCGCCTGGCCGCGACGGCGCTTGGGCTGAGCGAATAGCTCCAGCGCCTGCTCCAGCGTGACCGTGAACAGCTGCTCCTCGCTTTCCAGCGACCGGGAGTCGGTGCCCTTCTTCAGGTAGGGCCCGTAGCGGCCGTTGTGCGCGGTGATGTCGACACCATCGGCGTCCTGGCCGACGACGCGCGGCAGGCTCAGCAGGTCGAGCGCCTGTTCCAGGGTGACGGTGGCCAGATCCATGGACTTCAGCAGCGACGCCGTGCGCGGCTTGGGACCCCGCTTGGACTTCCGCGCCGGCTTCGCCGCCGCTCGTGACGTCGCGCCGTCCGGATCGTCCCCGGAGGCCGCCGCCTCATCCACCGCGGACTGCTCCTCGGACAGGATCTCGGTGACGTAGGGACCGTAGCGCCCGTCCTTGACCACGATGGTGTGCCCGGTGGACGGGTCGACGCCGAGTTCACGGCCGTCGTCGGCGGCGCGAGCGAACAACTCGCGCGCCTTGGCGACGGTCAGCTCATCGGGAGCCAGGTCGCCCGGAACATTGGCGCGCTTGCCCTCGGCGTCCTCCAGGTAGGGGCCGTAGCGGCCCACGCGCAGGGTGATGCCTTCCCCGATCTCAATGGAGTTGACGGCTCGGGCGTCAATCTCTCCCAGGCCGTCCACCAGGGCCTTGAGACCCTGATGCTCCCCCGGCGTGAGCGCATGCGCGGATCCCGACGGCGAGACGGCCGCCGCGCCGTCGCCCGGCCCATCCTGGCCGTAGTAGAAGCGGGTCAGCCAGTCGACCCGGTCCTCCTCACCGGCGGCGATGCGGTCCAGGTCGGCCTCCATGGAGGCGGTGAAGTCATAGTCGACCAGCTCGCTGAAGTTCTCCTCCAGCAATCGGGTCACGGCGAAGGCAAGCCAGGTAGGCACCAATGCCTGTCCGCGGTGCTCCACGTAACCGCGGTCGGAGATCGTGGACATGATGGAGGCGTAGGTGGAGGGGCGACCGATCTCCCGCTCCTCCAGCGCCTTGACCAGGGAGGCCTCGGTGTAGCGGGGCGGCGGGGTCGTCTCATGACCGGCGGCCTCGGCCGCGAGCGCGATCAGCTCCTGCCCGGTGATCATGGCGGGCAGCCGCACGTCCCGATCCTTGGCCGCTCCCCCGGCCCCGTTCCCGGGCGCTGCGGATTCGGATTCGTAGCGCTCGGCGTCGCGCCCCTCCTCGTAGGCGGCGAGGAAGCCGCGGAAGGTAATAACGGTGCCCGACGCCGTCAGGCCGGCGGTGTTGAAGGTGATACCGGCGTCGCGGGATCCGCCGTCGGCCGGGCGCAGCGGAACATCCACCCGCACGGTCGCCGTCGACCCGGTCGCGTCGGCCATCTGGGAGGCGACGGTGCGTCGCCAGATGAGCTCGTACAGGCGGAACTGGGCACCGGTGAGCTGCCCGGACACCTGCGCGGGAGTGCGGAAGTGGTCGCCGGCAGGACGGATCGCCTCGTGCGCCTCCTGCGCGCCCTTGGCCTTGGTGGCGTACAGGCGCGGCTTGGGCGCCACGTACTCGGGCCCGTACAGCTCGGCCACCTGGCCGCGGGCGGCGGCGATCGCCTGCCCGGACAGCACCGTGGAGTCGGTGCGCATGTAGGTGATGAAACCGTTCTCGTACAGGGCCTGCGCCACCCGCATGGTCTCGCGGGGGTTCATGCGCAGCTTGCGGCTCGCCTCCTGCTGAAGAGTGGAGGTGGTGAAGGGGGCGGCCGGACGACGCCGATAGGGCTTGTTCTCCACCTCGGCCACGCGTGGAACTGCCCGGGTGATGGCCTCGGCGACGGCGCGGGCGGCGCCCTCATGCAGGTGAACGGTGCCCGCCTTGACGGCGGCCGGACGCAGCTGACCGGCGTCGGTGAAGTCACGGCCGGTGGCCACGCGTCGCCCATCCAGGGTGGCCAGGCGGGCGGTGAAGGCGTCCTCAGCGCTCGACGGCGCGGAGGATGTGCCACCGTCAGCGGCGTCGCCGGCGACGGCCGCAGCGGCCACCTTGGTCGGCGGGCGCAGCGAGCTGCCCGCGGACAGGTCGGTGGAGAATTGCGCTTCCACCCCCCAGTAGCCGGCGGCCTTGAAAGCCATCCGCTCGCGTTCGCGCTCGACGACGAGGCGGGTGGCCACCGACTGCACCCGCCCAGCGGACAGGCCGGCGCGGACCTTGCGCCACAGGACGGGGCTGACCTCGTAGCCGACGAGCCGATCGAGGATACGGCGGG
>NZ_JAWDJJ010000192.1:0-5253 GCF_032465695.1 Actinomyces sp. MRS3W | reverse complement strand
CCGCACGCCGGCGTCCCCACCCCTGGCAGCGCCGACCTGTGCCTCGTGGTCGACGCTCCGCTCGACGATATCATGGCCGACCTGACCCGCGCCGGCACCGAGATCGAGGTCGGTCCGGTTGCCCGCAGCGGCGCCCGCGGCCCGATGCGCAGCGTCTATGTGCGCGACCCCGACGGGAATCTCGTCGAGCTCGCCTCCTACAACGAAACCGCCGCGAACGGGCAGGAGAAGGCATGAGCCCCGAGTCCCTCGCGGGCGTGCTCATCCGCCCGGCCCGTTTCGATGACGACTCCCGCGTGGCCCGGCTGCTTGCCCTGCGCGGGATCAGCGTCGAGGAGGCCCTCGAACAGGCGCCACGCATGATTGCGGCGCTGCCGGTGCTGTTGCTCGCCTCCCTGCCCGTCGCCGGGGCCGACGCCTCCGCCCCGGCCTCGCGTCCCGCCGTGGAGGCGAATGCCGCTGCCCCCGCCCCGCTGCCTGTCGCGGAGGTGAACGAGGAGGACTCGGCCGCCCCCGTCGCCCTGTCCGGCGCCTTCCTGCTGCCCGGCGACCTGGAGGCCGGCCGCCCGGAGCGCTGGATGGTGTCCGGTCTCATCGTTGACCCGGATGCTCGCCGTCGGGGAATCGCCCGCGCCCTGCTCGCCGCAGTGGCTGAAGCGGTCCAGGAGATCGCCCCGGGGGAGGACCTGTTCAGCGTGGTCGAGGCGGATAACCACGCCTCCGTGGCCGCACACCTGGCGGCCGGTTTCATCGAGGTGGATCGTGTGGACGGCTACGCCGGACTCAGTTTTGACGGCCAGGCCCTGCTCCTGCGCCTGCCCGGCTCACTGGAGAGTCAGGAGACTGGCCCCGAGCACTGACGCAAACCCGGTCCGAGAGCCTTAGGTGTTCCTGGGTGGCCGGGGTTGCACACTGGAGCTGCGAGGATAGACTCAGGTGAACCCGATTTTTCGTTGGAATTATGCGAAAGTGTGCGTGAGCCGAAAATCGATGAGGGGCCTCCGGTGTGCGTCGAGCGCCTCGTTGCACACCGGAGGCCCCTCATCGTTGTGGGTGATCAGAGTGAAACCGCGGAATTCTGCGGATTGTGTATCTAAGGCCAGCTGAGAAGTGTGCGCCCGGCTGGCGTGGCCGCTGCACGACGTTGGGGTGCGTTCCACGACGTTGGGGTGCGTTCCACGACCACCCCGGGGTCGTAAAACGCCACCCAAGGTCGAAAAACGCGGGGAGACCGCCGCCGGCGTGTACGGATGCAACCGCGGAGCAGGGGAAGCTCGCCGCGGCAACGACAAGACGCTCGAAGCCCGAGCCGCCCACCCCACCAATACCCCGCGACGCGCTGTCTCGACCACCGCGTCCATGCCGATAACCCGTGCTTGTGGGGGTGCAGCCGACGCAGCCGACCTCTGCTACGCCCGGTACATCGATAACCCGTGCTTGTGGGGGTGCAGCCGCACGGCTGCACCCCCACAAGCCTTTCTCATTCCTCGCTTTCTTCACTCGACCATGCGCGGGTCTCCGCCGCATGGTCGCGACGCCCTGGGGCCATGGCCATCCTCACTCGATCACGCGCGGGTCTCCGGGTTGGCGCCCATCGGCGGCTCGTCCTCGGGGCGGACGGCCGGCGCGGTTGCCTGCGCGCGGGGAACCGGGGTGGGATCCGCGAGGCGGATGGTGTCGAGGTCCACGTTGTAGTGCATCCCCGGGTAACGGCCGAACTGTTCCTCCGCCTCGGGGACGCGGGACGTCAAGGCGTCCATGTGCTTGAGCATCTGCGCGGGGCTGGGCCAGGACTGGCTGCGGTCGGAGCCAACCAAGCCAGACGGCGGGTACCACGCGCTCGACGTCGGCGGTTTGCGCACAATGCGTCCTGGCTGACTGCGATCGCGCAGGGCGTGCGCCCGCCAGGTGATGATCGGGTGAGAGGCCAACCAGGAAACGATGTGGAGCCAGATCCCGGTCTCCCGAGCAGCGCGGTCGGCGAGCGCGTGGAAATTGACCTGCGCCCCCAGATACTTGCCGCCGGTGAGCAGAGCCATGGTGCCAGACGCACCTCGAGGAGCGACATCGAATCCGTGGTTATCGGCGGTGTATTCCTGGGACCGGGACAGTGCTTGGCCAAGCAGTGGAATGTTACTGGTCAGCGCGGTCCCCAGCTGACGCCAGAAGGAGGAGTGCCCCGCGGCGATATGGCCGACTTCGTGGGCGATGACGAAGCGCAGCGCCTCGGGGTCCCGCGCCGACCCGCCGATTTCGAACAGGTCGGAGTTGATCGCGACATAACGGCGGTATCCGTGACCGGTGGCGAAGGCGTTGATCGTCCCATTGCCGAGCACCACGTAAGCGTCAGGGACCCTGCGCATCCCGAAGTGCTCCGCAGCCTCAACGACCATCCGGTATCCCTCCGGGAACTGGGTGGGGCTCATCTGCACTGCCGTAGCGCGCATCTCGGCGTACGTCTTGGCGCGCACAAACCACAGGACGAACGGTAGGAGCGGAAGCAGTAGGAGGAACTGACCGGCTGACTCGGTGACGGAATTGCGCAGCGTGGCTGCGACCCCCGTTGGTTCCTGATCGATCACGAGCCAGATGAGGAAGACGATCCATAGCACATAGGCGAGGACCGTGATGCTGATGCATAGCCGAAGCAGTGGTAGTTCCGCAGGGTGGCGCAGACGGCGAATGCCCCCGGCGCCGTTCTTGGTCGCCCCGTCGAGTATGTGCGGTCGCTCGTGTCCCACGGGGAGGGGAACGTGAGCCGAAGAAGATTCGGAAACGGATGCTGTCATGAGCTGCAAGGTAATGACAGTGCTTTGCAGTTGGGTACAACCGAGGGGACCAAATCCGCGGTGGCCACGTCCCACCGGGGGCGTGGTGCTTATCCTGCCAGCGAATGACTTCGCGCGCCCGGGTGAGAACGCCAACTCACGAAAGGGACGAGGAGGCAGGCGGCTGCTCCTACACTCGGGTCGATGCCTGACTGGCAGGCGAATCATTATTGCAATAGTGGAATGAGGTCTCGCAGACTGGCAATGACGAGAGCCCCCGGGGCGTCATCGGGAAGCGTCACGGAGGTGCCCGGGCGGACCAGCAGCGCCGCCGCCATCCCGGCATCCCGGGCAGCGACGACGTCGATCGGCCGATCCCCGACGCACAGGATCTCCGCCGGATCCAGGTGGTGACGCTGGGCAAGCAGCAGGTTCATGTCCGGGCTCGGTTTGCGGGCCACACCGTCCGGTGCGCACACAACATCGTCCACCTCAATGCCGAGCCCGTGCAGTAGGGCGGTGGCGCTGTCGCGGTCCCGGTGGGTGGCGATGAGGTTGAGCCCGCCCAGCTCGTGCACCCGGGCCATTACCTCGCGTGCCCCGTCCATGACCGGCGCCGGATGGGTGCGCCACCGCTCCTTGAGTCCGGCGTATGCGGTCTCCAGCATCTCCGGGGCGAGGCTACGCTCGGCACTGAGCGTGGCGATTGCATGAGCAATGGAATGACGAGTCAGAGCGGTCACCCGTCGCAGGTGCTCGGGGCTGGCGTCGCCGAACGCCGCCTCACACAGGACGCGGTCGACCTCCGGGTAGGTGTTGACCAGAGTGCCGCCCATGTCCCAGATAATGTGACGCATGCAGTCATTGTCCTCTCAATCCGCTCCTGACGCGGGCGATTCGCCTTCTCTGTCCGGCAGGCCCGACCACGCGGTCCCGTGGGCCATGCAGATCGCCGTCCACTACGACAAGGTTCACCCGCCGCGCCGCATTGATGTTGCCGAGGCCACGGCCCGCGCCGTCGTCGCGCTGCTGGCCGCGCCACAGGCAGCTCCCGGCGGACCGTGGCACGACGCGGTCGAGTACTGGAAGGACGGGCGCATCCGCAAGCTTGTGCGTCGCGCTCGCGGCCTGCGCTGGGAGGAGATCCAGGAACTGCCTGGCGTCACCGTCTCTCAGGCCGGACCCGCCGGGTGGGGGACGGCCGAGGCGCGGGCCATCGTCCCCGGGCCGGTGCGTCCGCTGCCGCCCGCGCTCGCCAAGACGCAGGTGGAGGGCACGCACTTCCCCCACGGCGACGAGCTGCCGCCGGCGCCCGCGGTGATCGCCGCGGCCGTTGCCAAGGACCCGGAGGCGGCCGGGGAGATTGAGCTGACCAGCGACTCGATCTCTCGGGATGCGTTGGTGACGGTGGAGGTCACCCCCCTGGAGGAGATGACGAGTGGGAAGCTGTGCGCGCAGGTCGCGCATGCGGCTCAGCTGGCCTGGGCCAGTCCGCAGCTACCGACGCAGCTGCGCGCGCGGTGGGCCGAACAGGGATACCGGGTGAAGGTTGTCTTCCCGGAGGTTTCCTCCTGGCGGGAACAACAGCGGCCGGTGTCGGTGGTGGATGCCGGCTTCACCGAACTCGACGGTCCGGCGGAGACAACCCGAGCCTTCTGGGCGGAGTCCTGAGTGCCGCCTGCCAGCGGGGCTGCGCGTCAACTATGGGCGGGCGGCTTCCGTCGGCTCGGGAGTGCCACGGAAGACCCACAGGCGCATGAACACATACAGATACAGGCCCTCGCAGCAGGCGGAGATGAAACGCGCGAGCTCGGCGTTGACACCCACCATGTGCAGCAGGCTCGACAATCCCAGGATGAAGATGACGTATTGGGAGACGAGGCCGACCGCGTAGCGCGATCCCTGCACGCCGATCGATCCGTGCGACTGGAAATTCAGCCACCGGTTGAGCAGTAGCGAATAGACACCGGCGATTGCGTAGCCCACGGTGACCGCCACCGGATAGAGCCAGTGAAATTGCTCATAAAACAGCCACAGGAAACTGATGTCGATGAGGAATCCGGAGCCGTTGATGAGCGCATAACCGATGAAGGTGACGGGCATGCGGCGGCGCAAGAGGCCCGGAAGCAGGCCATGAATACGGTTGATGACGTGCAGGAAAACGCGCGGGGCGCGGCGCGCGGGATCCTTCAGTCGCGCGTCAATGCGATGGTGGGCTGAAGCTGCGGCTTTGACCGCGTTGGACGCCAGACGCGGTGAAGAAGGATCTGCGTCGCGCATTTTCGCGGACGTTGTCATGCTCGTCATGGTGATCCTTCCAGGCGCCTCGACTCCTGCGCCTCCATGACCGAGTCTTGTGCGCTGGCGGGCGCCTTGCAAGTCCGTATGGATGAAGTCTGGATTCCGAAAGTATGAGAAGAATCTGGATTGCCTCCTGCTTAAGGAGGAGGCGGGGCGTGGGCGGCGCCGGCCGGTAGCGGGTGGG
>NZ_JAWDJJ010000191.1:0-1640 GCF_032465695.1 Actinomyces sp. MRS3W | reverse complement strand
GTCTCCTGGGCGTCGACCCGATGCTCGTCCAGATCACGGGTGTGGTCCAGGGCGCGGGTGACCGCCTCCTTGGTGATCTCCGTGAAGGTCATGCGCTTGACGGGCACCTTGGGCTTCAAGACCTCCAGCAGGTGCCACGCGATGGCCTCACCCTCACGGTCATCGTCGGTGGCCAGGTAGAGCTCGTCGGCGTCCTTGAGGGCCTTGCGCAGCTGGGTGACCGTCTTCTTCTTATCCGGGTTGACGACGTAGTACGGCTTGAAACCGTCAGTGACGTCAACAGCGAACTTGCCATAGGGGCCCTTCTTCTGCGCGGCGGGCAGTTCGGAGGGCTGAGCCAGATCGCGGATATGACCGACCGAGGCCTCGACGTCGAAGTCCTTGCCCAGATAGCCGGCAATGGAGCGGACCTTGTTGGGGGACTCGACGATGACGAGTTTCTTGGACACGAGAACCTTCTTCGATGCTTCGGTTGTGCGGCGTGTGGGCGGCGTAGTTCCGGCGTTCTGCAGCGTTGCCGCAAGCAGGCGCCGGGGGTGAAGACGGCAGCTGAGGTTGCGAGCGCGACTGTAGCGCACCTACCCGACACCCTTCGTCATGAGCCGCCATGCGTCACCCAATATTCACAGGTGGGGCACAGGGAGAGCGTGTTGAATCGTGGTCATGACTACCCCAGCCGAGACCCTCACCCGTCCCGACGGCTCCCCCGTCCGCGTCCTCGTGGTGGACGACGAGCAGACGCTGGCCGACCTGCTCGCCTCCGCGCTGCGCTACGAGGGCTGGGAGGTGACCACCGCCGGCACCGGTATTGCGGCGGTGCGCACCGCGCAGGAAATCGACCCCGACGTCGTCGTCCTGGACATCATGCTGCCGGACTTCGACGGCCTGGAGGTCATGCGCCGTATCCACGGCCACAAGCCCACCGTCCCCGTGCTGTTCCTCACCGCTAAGGACGCCGTCGAAGACCGGGTGGCAGGCCTGACCGCGGGCGGCGACGACTACGTGACCAAGCCCTTCTCCCTGGAGGAGGTCGTTGCCCGGCTGCGCGCCCTGCTGCGGCGTTCCGGCGCCGGCGCGGAGCAGCCCTCCCATGTGTTGCAGGTCGGCGATCTGCGCATGGACGAGGACTCCCACGAGGTGTGGCGCGGCGACGATGAGATCCGCCTGACCGCCACCGAGTTCGAGCTGCTGCGCTACCTCATGCGCAATCCCCGCCGTGTCCTGTCCAAGCCGCAGATCCTGGACCGGGTGTGGAACTACGACTTCGGCGGGCAGGCCAATATCGTGGAGCTGTACATCTCCTACCTGCGCCGCAAGATCGACAAGGGCCGCGAGCCCATGATCCACACCATGCGCGGGGTCGGTTACGTGCTCAAGCCCACTCCCTCCGCCCAGTAACCGGGGCCAGGCCCGTCCATGTCTGACCCACGTCACGACCGGAAGCCGTCTGCCGCAACCACATCCCGGAGTCGGCGCCTGGGCCGGCTGCGCCCCAGACACCTGTTCTCGCGCAGCTTGCGCACCCGACTGGTTGCAGGTGTCATCGGGATCGTGCTCGTCATGGCCGCCGGCATCGGCGCCTTCTCCACCCTCACGCTGCGCCATACCCTCATGAACCGGCTGGACGAGCAGCTCACGGC
>NZ_JAWDJJ010000190.1:0-3802 GCF_032465695.1 Actinomyces sp. MRS3W | reverse complement strand
CTCCAGGAGCCGGTCCGCAACGGCCAGCCCCTCGCCGAAGTCGACTTCGGACAGGAGCACGTCGCGCCGCGCGACTCGGGCGCCGTGGGCGGCGAGCCCTTCGCGAAGGCCCCGCAGCCGCTCCCGAACCACCCCGGGGACGTCGACCGTGGGGCCGACGAAGGCCACACGCCGGTGCCCCGCGCGACCAAGCCTGTCACCGGCCTCCCGCGCTCCCCCGGCGTCGTCGACGTTGACGTAGGAGATCGTCTCCGTCTCCCGGTAGGCGTCGATGAAGACCGCGGGCACGCCGGAACGCTCAAGGAACTGACTCGGGGGCATGCGGGTGGTGGCCATGACGACGGCGCCGGCGACATTCCACGAGCGCAGTTGCGCCACCGTGTCCTCCGCTTTCGAGGCGCCACACAGCATGAGGGCATAGCCCTCGGCGCGCGCCGCCTGCTCGCACACGCCCACGAACATCGACTCATAGGGCGCCTCGAGCGCGGGCCGCCCGGGCACCGCCTCGTACACCAGGGCGAGGATGCGCGAGGACGAACCCGCCAGCGAACGGGCCGCGGCGCTCGGCACATACCCCAGTGCGGCAATCGCCTCCTCGACGCGCGCAATGGTCGCCGCGGACACCTTGCCGGCACGCCCGTTGATGACGTTCGACACGGTCATAGCGCTCACGCCGGCGCGCGCGGCCACATCTTTGAGTGTCGGCACCTCGACCTCCTTATCCAGGTCCGGCCTCGAACTGCCACTCGAGGCCGGCTCGCGCAGCGCTGTCGATACAGGACTTTAGCCCTGCTACTCGTCAGGGGCTCCAGCATAGCGTTACCCTTACGTTTATCGCAAAACTTCCTGTTTGATCCTGCCGCCAAAGACTGACCCGAAAGGCCGAACCTATGTCCTCTCCCCTCTCCTCTCGTGCGGACGAGCCACGCCCGGCACCGGTCCGGCCCGAGGCTGTCGTCGTCGGTCCCGACTACCGCTTCACGGTGCTGACGTCCAGGCTCATTCGCATGGAGTTCTCGCGCTCCGGGAGCTTCGTCGACGCCGCCACCCAGCTCGTCGTCTCCCGGGACCTGGGGCCGACGCCGCACTTCGAGGTGCACCGCAGTCAGGACCGCCTCGAGATCATCACCGAGCACCTGCACCTGACCTACCAGCCCTCACGCGGCTTCACCCGCTCCGGGCTCAGCGTCTCCCTGCGCACCGCCGTCATCGGCGTGCACGGCGGCGCTTGGCGGCACGGGGAGCAGTGGGACCCGGAGGAGTTCTTCCGCACCAACCTGGGCGGCACCACCCGTACGCTGGACATGGTGGACGGCCCCACGCCCGTGAGCCCGGGCCTGCTGTCGCTCACGGGCTACTCCGTCGTCGACGACTCCGCCTCCCTGCTGTTGCAGGAGGATGAGTGGGTGCGTCCCCGGCCCTGCTCCGCGGGCGACGGCGCTGCGGACCAAGATCTGTACTTCTTCGGCTACGGCCAGGACTACCACGCGGCGCTCACGGACTTCTTCGCCCTCACCGGCCCCACCCCGCTCATCCCACGCGCCCTCCTGGGGAACTGGTGGAGCCGCTACCACAAGTACTCCGAGGACTCCTACCTGGAGCTCATGGATCGGTTCGCCGCCGAACAGTTGCCGTTCTCCGTGGCCGTTATCGACATGGACTGGCACCTGGTGGACATTGATCCGGCGATCGGCAACGGCTGGACCGGCTACACCTGGAACCGGGAGCTGTTCCCGGACCCGGAACGCTTCCTGGCCGCCCTGCACGAACGTGGCATGCAGGTCACCCTCAATCTGCACCCGGCGGCGGGCATCCGCCGCCACGAGGACGCCTATGCGGCCACGGCGCGCGCCCTGGGCATGGACCCGGCCGAGGGGGCCGATATCCCCTTCAACATCGGGGACAAGGACTTCACCGCCGCCTACCTCGAGCACGCCCACCACGTGCTGGAGGACCAGGGCGTTGACTTCTGGTGGCTGGACTGGCAGCAGGGCGGCACCACGGACATTCCCGGCCTGGACCCGCTGTGGATGCTCAACCACGTCCACTACCTCGACTCCGGCCGCGAGCGCCCCGGTGGCCTCGACGGGACCAGCTACCGACGTCGTCCCATCACCTTCTCCCGATTCGCCGACGCCTCCAGCCACCGGACCCCGATCGGCTTCTCCGGGGACACGGTGACCACCTGGGAGTCGCTGCGCTTCCAGCCGGAGTTCACCGCCACCGCGGCCAATATCGGCTACTACTGGTGGTCCAACGACATCGGTGGGCACATGCTCGGCATCAAGGACAATCAGATGGCGGCACGCTGGGTGCAGCTGGGCTGCTTCTCCCCCATCAACCGCATGCACTCCACCGCGTCGGTGTTCAACTCCAAGGAGCCGTGGCGCTACTCCCGCGATGCCCGGGCGACCATGGACGCGCATCTGCGTCTGCGCCACCGGCTTGTCCCCTACCTGTACACGTGGGCCAGGCGCGCCCACACCGAGGGCATCGGCCCGGTCCGGCCGCTCTACCACGACTACTCCTGGCGCATGGGCGCCTACGACAACCGCAACGAGTTCCTCTTCGGCAACCTCATCGTCGTGCCCATCACCCGCCCCACCGAGGCTGCTTCCGCCCTGGCGCAGGAGCGGGCGTGGCTGCCGCAGGGCACGTGGTTCGATCTGCCGACGGGACGCCGTTACGACGCCGACGCCGCCGAGGGCCGCACACTCATCTTCTCCCGGCCGCTTGACCAGATGCCCGTGCTGGCGCGCGCCGGCAGCGTCATCGTAGGTGCGGAGGATCTCGCCGAGGCGGCGGGAGACAATCCCCGGCACCTGTCGGTGGTGGTCGTGCCCGGTGCCGACGGCGAGTTCGTGCTCGAGGAGGACGACGGCTCCCCCGAGCCCGGCGCCGACGGCGTCGTGCGCACCCGCTTCGCCCTGGCCTGGGATGAAGCCGCGGGTACGGCTCGAGTGGAGATCACCCAGACCGGGCCGGACGGCGTGGTGCCGGCCGAGCGCGAGATCACCGTGCATCTGCTGTCCGTGGGCGAGGGTGTCACGGCCCGCCTCGGCGGTGAAGCCGTGCCCGTGACTACCCGCGCGGCGGACGGATTTACGCTGGGCGGCGGTCTGGACGTGGCTCTGGGCACGGTGCGTCCATCCACAGGGGTCACCCTTACACTGGCGGGCGTGTGCACACGTCCGCCCGCGGCGGCCGATGAGATCTTCCGGATCCTCGAGCCCGCTCAGATGTCCTACCCGGCCAAGGACCAGGCTTGGGCTGTGGTCTGCTCCGGCGCCACCGGCGGCGCACTCCTGGGTGGGCTGCGCGCGGTCGGTCTGCCCGAGGAGGTTCTGGCCGCGGTCAGTGAGGTTGTCTGATGGGTTCTTCCCCGAGCCGGCGCGCCGGCCTGAAAGAGGTCGCGGCGCGTGCCGGGGTGTCGACGGCGACGGTCAGCTACGTCCTATCGGGTAAGCGACCGGTGCGCCCCGAAACGGCCGAACGCGTGCGCGAGGCCATCGACGCTCTGGGCTACCGGCGCAATCGTGCGGCGGCGGCGCTGCGCTCGGGGCGACCGACCAGTCTGGTCCTACTCATTCCGGACGTGACTAACCCCTTTTACACCGAACTGGTTGTGGGAGCTGAGGAACGTGCCGCCGAGATGGATCTGACGGTGGTGCTGCGCAACGCCAACCTCGATCCCGACCGCGAACGCCGCTACCTGCGCGACGCCCTGGGCAGCGAGACGGCAGGCGTACTGTGTGCTCCCTTCACCCCAGACCTGCTGACCTCGGTGGAGCCGCTGCCCGTC
>NZ_JAWDJJ010000189.1:0-3470 GCF_032465695.1 Actinomyces sp. MRS3W | reverse complement strand
ACCAGCCCCGATGCGGTCGCCCCTGACGGTGCGGATGCTGCCCCCGCCACCGCCGATGCGACCGCGACGGCGCGTCCGGCCACATGATCCGAGGTACCGACCAGCTTCCTCTCGCTCGACGGCGAGCGGCCGGCCGACCGCGACCTCGACCCCCTCGGTGGACCAGGAGCACCTCGGTCATCTTGAGGAGCACGTCATCGGACGCGGGGTGCCAATCGTGCCGCGGCCCGCGTGCGACGGCGTGCTCCGCATCTGGTGATGAGACTCAAGGTCGGTGGAATATGCCGAAATCGTTGGGCTTTGGTCGACGATTGGGCGGCGGCTCAAGCCGTTGGCGCCCGGGGTCGGGCTGCGTAGGGTTGAGGGCGTGCTCAGGCCTGCTCGGGGTGGACGACCTCGTGGGTGCGCGCGGAGGTCACGACCGCCTCGAGGATGGTCAGGCAGCGGATGACCGAGTCGTTGGTGATGGCCGGGTCGGCCACGCCGTCGATGACGTCGCGGGCGTTGCGGTAGAAGTCCATGACGTCCACCTTCACCTCCGGCAGCGGCAGCTCCTCCACCGGCGGGGTGGTGGTGGCCATGGCCTTGTAGTCCATGATCCGCGGGGCCATGGTCTTGGTCAGGCCCACGCCGGCCTGGACCGGCACTGCGTCGTCCTCCTCCGCCCCGGTGCGGCGCACGATGCGGCCGTTCATCTCCCAATCCTCAATGACCACGCTGCCGGTGGCGGACTGCATCCAGAACTTCGCCTCCGGCAGGAACGACGTCGTCGACACGTCCACCATGGCGTGCAGCCCGTTGGCGAAGGTGAGGTGGGCGCGGAAGCCGTCGTCGACGTCGTGCCCCAGAGCGAAGGACAGCTCGCCGTAGACGTCGATGACGGGGGAGTCGACCATGGTGAGCAGCCGGTCGACGGTGTGCACGCCCCAGTCGAGGATCATGCCGCCGCCGTGCTCGGGCTCCTGCCGCCAGTCACCGGGGATGCCGCGCGAACCGTGGATGCGCTGCTCAAGGTAGGTGGGCGTGCCGATGATGCCCTCGTCGTAGATCTTCTTGATGACGTTGAAGTCCGGGTCCCAACGGCGGTTCTGGTGCACCATGAACATTCGGCCGGCAGCCTCCGCCTCGGCCTTGACGTCGCGCATCTCGGCGGCGGTCATCATGGCCGGCTTCTCGCACAGCACGTGCTTGCCGGCGCGCAGTGCGGCCACCGCGTAGTCGTGGTGGGAGTCGTTGGGGGTGCAGATGAAGACGACGTCGATATCCGCGTCGCCCAGAATCGCCTCGGCGGAGTCGTAGACGCGCAGGCCGTCCGCCGCGGCGTCCTCATTGGCGCGCGGGTCAATGTCGTAGATGCCGACGACGTCGATGGCGACGTCGTCCAGCGCGCGCAGGTTCTTGGTGTGGTAGACGCCCTGGGTTCCGTAACCGATGACGACGAGCTTGTGGGTGGTGGACACGTTGATCTCCTAGTCGTGAGTGCGCCGCGCCGACCTCCTTGCCGTCGCCGGGCACGACCCCACGCTAAAAGAGGCGTCGGTTCCGGTGACAGGGCGCCGGGTGTGGCTTCCGCACGCACCGGCGAGAAGCCGACGACCGGGCCGACGGCGGAGAACTGTCACAATCCCTGACAAACGCCGTCACTCGTCCCGTAGTCGCGCAGCGGAACCGCATGATTGCAACGATCGACATGACGTGACTTGGGGTCGCTGGTCCGTTTGTCAGGGATTTTGACACGGAGCATGCAGGCAACCGCTCGGCTCACCGCGGGCGAGGACCGAGCGATTTCAGAGGGGACGGTAGGAGAAGCGCTCAATGGTGGCGGTGCCGGCCACGGCGCGCACGCCTACGACGCGGCCGGTGAATCCGCCGACGACCTCGGTGGACAGGTAGCGGCCGTCGATCCGTCCCAGCTCCCGGTCCTCATCCCCGACGCGCGCCCCGAGCACGAGCTCGTCGGGACGCTGCTTGCCGAAGACTCCTGCCTGTGGGGGTTCCGCAGCAATCCACAGGTGCACCGAGCCCGCCTCGTCCCCCTCCACCACGAACTCCTCGCCGAGCTGCTGCTCCAGCGGAGCCACGGTGGCGACGGCGCGCGCCCGGGTGCCGTCCCAGCGCACCGCGGCGCGGTGCCCGGGATCCAGATAGACGCACAGCTCGACTTCGGTGCCTGGGGTGGCTGAGTCCGCCGCAGCCGACGCCCCCTGCTCCGCCGCGGGCTCCCCGCGCCCGGTTGCGGTCGAGGCGCAGCTCAACTCCGCCTCCGCCCGCCAGGAGAGGTCCCGGCAGCGCGTGGCCAGCAGCGGGCGTGGGGCATCGTCGGCGGGGGCGGTTATGGTCAGGTGACCGTCGGCGTCGCGCGCCAGGGCGGTGTGCGCGAGTCCGCCGGGGGAAACCCACCGGTCGGGCAGGTCCCAGGCGCCGTCGTCGTCGAGCACCCTCCCGGGGCGCCCGTGCAGATCCGTGGTGAAGGCGTGGTCCGCGGCGGCGTCGCGCGCGGCGATGGCCTCCTCGTACCGGTCCTCCGCCAGCGTCGGCCAGTCCCCGTCCCAGTCGACGCCGACCAGGAAAGTCTCCCGGCCATTGACGTGATACCCCGGGAACGGCTCCAACTGGCGGATGCCCAGATGCACCATGGCAAAGCGGGCGCCGTCCCAGTCGCCGTCGGGTGTCGTCGCGGTGACATCCAGCGGCACGAGGTCGGCGTGGCCGGCAGCCTGGACCGGGTGGCTGGTGGAGCGGTGGGTGAGAATCGGGTTGCCCGGGTGCTGCTCCCACGGGCCGGTCAGCTCGCGGGCGCGCGCCATGGTGACGCAGTGCCCGACGCCGGTACCGCCCTCTGCCAGCAGCAGGTACCACCAGCCTTGACGCCGGTACAGGCGCGGTCCTTCGGGGTCGCGCATGCCCGTGCCCTGCCACAAGAGCGTCTCCTCGCCCAGGCGCTCGCCGGTTGCCGGGTCTATGGGGACTGCCTTGATGGCGGTGGCGAAGGCATCGCCGCCCATCGTCATGCCGCGCCAGGTCATATAGCAGGTGCCGTCCTCGTCCCAGCTCAGGTCCGGGTCGATACCGGGGGTGCCCGGCACCTCCACCGGCGTCGACCAGCCCCGCTCTGGGGCGGTGGTCGAGGTGATGCGCTGCGCCATCGGCTGCTGCCCCATATTGGTGACAATGAGGTAGAAGACGCCGTCGTGATGCCGCAGCGTGGGGGCGAAGGTGCCCAGGGAACCGGCGTCACCGCCGGGCAGCGGCAGGGCGCGGCTGGAGGTGTAGGCGTGCCCCACCTGCTCCCAGCGGACCATGTCCGCCGACCGGTGGATGGGCACGCCGGGCAGGTACTCGAAGCTGGAGTTGGCCAGCCAGAAGGTGTCGCCGACGCGGCAGATGGACGGGTCGGGGTAGAAGCCGGGCAGGATCGGGCGGGTGGACATGGCGGGCTCCTTGCAATGTGAGTGTTATCGGCTGGAGGC
>NZ_JAWDJJ010000188.1:0-28442 GCF_032465695.1 Actinomyces sp. MRS3W | reverse complement strand
GGCGGTGGATGAGTCCGCCCACCGCCCCGTCGTCGGAGGCGTCGGCTCGCTGATGGCTCAGCGCCAGGATCGCGGGCAGGAGTACCTGCACGCCGCTCACGGCGTCGGCGCTCCCCGCGCACGGGCAGGAGGACAAGACCACGTCGACGACGGCGGCCATGGCGTCAACCATGTCCGCACCGCGCTCCAGCGGAAGTGGCGGGGTACAACAAGGCCCCGACGACGCGACGTCGTCGGGGCCCGTGTCAGCGCTGCGCGCTACCGCCATGACTCAGCGGGTCTCGCGGTGCTCCGTGTGCTTCCCGCAACGGGAGCAGTACTTCGACAGCGTGAGCCGATCCGGAGTGTTCCGGCGGTTCTTCTTGGTGATGTAGTTGCGCTCCTTGCACTCCGAGCATGCCAGAGTGATCTTGGGGCGAACGTCGCTGGACTTGCTAGCCACGTCACTCTCCTCTCACTGATCCTCGAGCAGCCCGTTGAGTGCCATGCTCGAACTTGCGTAGCGGGGGAGGGACTCGAACCCTCGACCTCACGATTATGAGTCGTGCGCTCTAACCAGCTGAGCTACCTCGCCAGAGAACACGTTGGGGCCCGAAGGCCCCGCAGTGTCAGAGCCCCGAAAGGGAATCGAACCCTTGACCTTCTCCTTACCATGGAGACGCTCTGCCGACTGAGCTATCGGGGCAACGAGCGGAACTTTAGGCAGATCCGAATTGACTACGCAACTTCACTACCCGTGGCTTCGCTCACCGCGGCCCACCCCGTGAGGCGGGTCTGGCCGGGCGCCCGGAGACGCCGCAACCATGGTGGCGGGTGAGGGATTCGAACCCCCGTAGCATACTGCGGCTGATTTACAGTCAGCTCCCATTGGCCGCTCGGGCAACCCGCCTTGCACTTCGCCTGTCGCGTGCGGGGCTTTTCATACCCACCCACGACGTCGCTCGGTGCCGTGGAAGGATAGCAAGCCGACGGCGGCGGGCGCCAATCCCGGCCGTAGGACCCTGCTCACAGCCACGATGGAGACGTCACGTTCCGCCCCGCACTCCCTGCAAACGTCCTAGAGTCGTATCCATGTCGCAACCTCAGCCCCCTACTGACCCTGCTCACGACCCCAACCAGCATCCCACCGCCCAGTCCCAGTACAGCCAGGCGCCGTATGGGCAGCCGCAGCCCGCTCAGCCCACCCGTCAGGGCAACAAGAACCGTCGCGCCATCAGCATTGCCATCGCCATCCTCGCCGTCGCCGTCGTCGGCGTCATTATTGGCGTAGCCACGGGCCACCGGGGCACCCCCGCGAAGGAAGCCACCGCCGGGCAATGCATCCAGGATCCGGAGGGCAAGTCGACCAACGGCACTGACACCTACGTCGTCGACTGCGACTCCGACGAGGCCGCCTACAAGGTGACAGCGCCAGCCGGCACCGATTGCACCACCGTGGAAGGTACGACCACCACCTACCTGGGTCTGTGCATGATCGGCGTGGATGAGGACCCCGCCACGGCGCTCAACTCCGTGCAGGAGGGCGATTGCCTGGACATCGACGCGAGCACTCAACAGGCCACGGCCTCCGAATGCACCACCGGCACCTACCCCGTGCTCAAGGTGCTCACCGATGTCTCCGACACGGATCTGGGCACGGTCGCCTCCGCGAGTTCCGAGGGGGATGCCTGCCGGGCCGCGGGCGTTGACGAGGATGCCTACACCTCCTGGTACAAGTGGAACTTCAGCTACTTCGAAAGTGACTCCGCTCAGGGCCTGGGCAACCTCACCGGCTCCGACACCAACGACTTCGTCTTCTGCCTGGGCGATCCGCAGTCCTGACTTCTACCGCCCGCTCCCCTCACCGAAACCGGCACTAATAACATGCCGAAACCGGCACTTGTAACGTGCCGAGACTTCCGCTGTTCCCTGCGCTCCGGCCGGGAAGGAACCCGGCCGGGATCGACAGTTCGTACCTTTCGATGACGATTCGGCACTTGGTATCAACGGTTCGGCATTTCCGCTGACGGTTCGGCAGCTAGGGTGCCGAACCGTCGGGTTACGTGCCGAAGCGTTGAACCGAAGGTACGAACCGTCAGATCAAGTGCCGAATCGTCAACGCTCCGCGCGACACCCTTCGACACCGACAATCGTCAGGCAGCGCCTAGGCGTCACCACCCGCCGCTCTTCTGCTGGCCAGCACCACGAAGGAGCAAGATGCGGTCGGCCCCCGGGATGACCGCCACAACGACCGGTTTCGATACGTCATTAGTGCCGGTCTCGGTGCGTTACAAGTGCCGGTTTCGGTGTTGAGGGCGGGGATCAGTACCCGGCCATTTGTTCCAGCCGCGCAATGCGCTGCGCCATCGGCGGGTGGGTGGCGAAGAGATTCTTCACGCCCCCGAAGGGGTTGGCGATCATCATGGCGCTTACCGGTTCCACACGCGGGTCCTGACGCATAGGCGCGGCGGCAACACCCGTTTCCAGCTTGTGCAGGGCGCTGGCCAGGGCGAGCGGATCGTTGGTGAGCAGCGCGCCGTCGTGGTCGGCGTCGTACTCGCGGGTGCGGGAGATGGCGAACTGGGTGAGGCTGGCGGCCAGCGGCGCCAAAATCGCCAGGAGCAGCAGCACCACGACGTTGCCGTCACGCCGATCCCTGCCGCCTCCACCGAACCACATGATGCCGGTGGCGATGGAGGAAATGACCCCGGCGATGCCCGCGGCGACGGACCCGGTGAGGATGTCGCGGTTGTACACGTGGGACAGCTCGTGGCCGAGTACGCCGCGCAGTTCCCGTTCGTTGAGCAGCTGGAGGATCCCCTGGGTGCAGCACACGGCGGCATGCTGCGGGTTGCGTCCGGTGGCGAAGGCATTGGGGCTCATGGTGGGCGCCACGTACAGACGCGGCATGGGCTGACCGGCCGCCGTCGACAGCTCCCGCACCACCGCATACATGACCGGCTGCTGCGCCTCGCTCACCTCAACGGCGCCCATGGAGCGCACCGCCAGGCGGTCGGAGTTCCAGTAGGAGTAGGCGGTCTGCACGACGCCGATCGCCGGCATGAGGAACAGCCAGACCGCGGACCCGGTACCTCGGGCCAGCAGCCAGCCGATGAGGAGCAGCAGGCCCCACAGCCCGCCCATGAGCACGGCGGTCTTGAGCCCGTTGTGGTGATTCGTACCGGTCATGGCAGCGAGTGTATGAACGCTCGCTGTGCGATTCCTGACAGAGCGCGGTTGGGCCCGGCTCCTCCCAGAACCGGACCCCACCGTTGGCCTGCCACCAGGGAAGCTACGGCGGCCAGGAGACGAGCGCACCGTGAGGAGTCACCGTCCGCCCGACCCCGGGGTCTCCTCCTGCACATCCTCTGCATCAACATCCACCAGCTCCGTGGGTGCCTCGCAGGTCAGCCCCTCCTCGATGAGCTCACCGCGTAGGAGGTAGGCGTCAACGGCCGAGTCAACGCACTCCCCCTTGCGCAGGTAGGCGCCGTGTCCGTTGCCGTTGACGGTGAGCAGCTGCCCGGATTCCAGCTGAGAGGCCAGCGCCTCGGCCCACTTGTACGGCGTGGCGGGGTCGCCGGTGATGCCGATGACGAGAATCGGTGCAGCCCCCTGGGCATGCAGCTGGGCGGGCTGATTGTCGGAGTTGTGCCCCCAGCCCTGACAGAAGGCGTCGCCGTAGGACAGCCCCTCACCGAGCACCGGCGCAACCTCCTTGGTGGTGGCCGCCTCCCGATCCCACTCGGCCTGGTCACCGCTCACCGGGTAGTCGAGGCAGTCGATCGCCCGCATGGCGGGCTCGTTGGCCTCGTTCTTCACCGCAGCCTCCGCCGTCTTCGTGGGATTGGCGTCCGTATCCTCCTCCGGCGGGTCCGCCAGCACCTCCCCCAGCAGCTTGAAGACGCTGCCGTCGCCCTCGTTGATGGCAAGCGTGAAAGCCGCGTGCAGGGCACCCCAGACGGAGTCGTCATACAGCAGCTGGCCGACGACGTTGCTGATCTCGGTGCCGGTGATGGTCTCCCCGTTGTCGCCCGCCTTGAGCGGGGAGATGTTGGCCCGCTCGATGAGGGCCTGGATCTGCGCCATGCCCGCATCGACATCACCGCTCAGCGGGCACTCCTCGCCGGACTGGCAGAACTCGACGTAATGGCGCAGGCTCTGCTCCAGGGACACGGCCTGATCCGCCTCGAGCTGGCCATGAGTCAGTGACGGGTCTTGCGCACTGTCCAGCACCATGCGGGCGACGTTGGCGGGGAACATGTCCGCGTAACGCGCGCCCAGGTAGGTGCCGTAGGAGGTCCCGAAGTAGTACAACTGCGGGTCACCGGCAAGACCGCGCAGCACGTCGAGGTCGCGCGCCACCGAACCGGTGTCCATGTGATCGATGATGCCCGGGACGGGAGAGTTCGCCTCGCAGCTGGCGGCAAGCTCCTCACCGAAGGCAATGGAGGCTTGTGCAGACTCCGCAGCAGCCTCCTCCTCATCGTCATTACTGGGCGAAGCGTCGCCGGAGCCGCCCTCATCCTCGCCGGCCACTCGGCTCTCAACCGCGTCGTTGATTTCCTCTTCGCTCAGGCAGACGAGCGGCGTGGATTCGCCGACGCCGCGCGGGTCGAAGCCAATGATGTCGAAGTGAGCGCGCAGGTCGTCGGAGAACGCATCGGCCCCCTGACCGACGAGTTCGACGCCGGAGCCGCCCGGTCCGCCAGGGTTGACGAACAGGGTACCGATCTTGTTGGTGTCAGTGGCCGGGCTCTTCTTCAGAGACAGGTCGATGGCCTGGCCGGTCGGGTCGTCGTAGTCCAACGGCACCTTAACCATGGCGCACTGGTAGTCCGCATCGCCCTCGCACTCCTCCCAGTCGACATCCTGGGTGTAGAAGCTCTCCAGGCCCTGCGGAATCGGCGCAGCAGTCACAGCGGCGGCCGGCGTCGCACCAGAGCTCCCGGCACCGTTGCGAGGGTCGGGCTGAGAGCAGGCGGCCAGCGTCAGGCAGGAGATGGCCGCGACTGTCAGCGGCAGAGTCAGCGCCGCACATCGAGGAATGAAAGTGATTCTCATGTGCAGAACTCTAGAGGTCCGCGCACGCTCGCAACTCCGTCTCGTGGAGCGTTCTTGCTACCGCGGTTCTCCTCCGTAAGAAGGACCGTCCTCCCCCGGCGCGAGCACGCAGCACCGTACCCACTCGCTCAGAGTTCGACGACGGCGCCCCGTGCGGGCTCAGGCCAGAAGGGCGGCGCGGTCGCCAACCTCGATGCCCAGGGCCTGGCCGACGCCCTCGGTGTACAGCACGCCGTCGTGGGTGGTCAGGCCGCGAGCGAGGTCGCCACGGGCGGCGCAGGCCGCCTGCCAGCCGGAGTCGGCCAGCTGCAGCACGTAGGGCAAGGTGGCATTGGTCAGCGCGTAGGTGGAGGTGTAGGGCACTGCGCCGGGCATGTTGGCCACGCAATAGAAGGTGATGCCCTCCACGGTGAAGGTCGGGTCCGTGTGGGTGGTGGGGTGGGAGTCCTCGAAGCAGCCGCCCTGGTCAATGGCGATGTCCACCAGGACGCTGCCCGAGCGCATGTTGGTCACCATCTCGTGAGTGACCAGGCTGGGGGTGCGCGAGCCCGGCACCAGCACCGCACCGATGACCAGGTCGGCATCCGCGCAAGCTCGGGCGACGTCGAACTCGGTGGAGTAGCGGGTGCGGATGCGCCCGTCGGTGACCTCGTCGATGTAGCGCATGCGGCTGGGGCTCACATCGAAAACGGTGACGTCCGCACCCATGCCGGCGCTGACCTGGGCGGCACGCAGACCCGCAGTGCCACCACCGAGCACCACCACCTGACCGGCGCGCACGCCGGCGGCTCCGCCCAGGAGCACACCGGAACCGCCGCGCGGCTTGAGCAGCTCATTGGCGCCGACCTGCGCCCCCAGACGCCCGGCGATCTCCGACATAGGAGCCAGCAGCGGCAGACCGCCGTCGTCGGTCTCGACCGTCTCGTAGGCGATGGAGGTGACGCGACGGCTGAGCAGGGCCTCGGTGAGCGGTCGGTCGGCCGCCAGGTGCAGATAGGTGAACAGCAGCTGCCCAGGGCGCATGAGCTCGTACTCGTCAGCGACCGGCTCCTTGACCTTGAGGATCATGTCGGCCTCGGACCACAGCCCAGCCACATCCTCGGTGAGGGTTGCCCCGGCGGCGGCGTAGTCGGCGTCGGGGATCGCCGAACCCAGGCCGGCCCCGGCCTGGACGGTTACCACGTGGCCCCTCTGAACCAGGGCATGCACCCCGGCCGGGGTGATGGCGACGCGGAACTCGTTGTCCTTGATCTCAGTGGGGACGCTGATTCGCATGGGTGGGGCCTTCTCCTACGTGCTCATGCGGCCGAGTGGGCTGGATGCCGCAGGCAGGCACGGCCGCGCGGAGCAGTCTACGACGACGCCGCCCCGCCGCCTCCCACTTCCCTCACCGAAACCGGCACTTGTGACATGCCGAAACCGGCACTAATGACGCGGCCCCGCGCTCGCCGCCGGGAATCGTCCCGAGCTGTGCGGGCCAGCGCCCGCCGTCAGCCCTCAAGCAGGTGGGCGACGCGCTCCGGCACGCGGTCCACATCGGGCTCGCCGATGAGGTCGTCCGGAATCTCGCTGCGCCGGGAGATCGCGGTCATGGCGTCGCGGGCAACGACCTTGACGCGCTCACGCGGTTTGGACTCGCCGCCGGTGACCGTCACCTCGCCGAACTTCTCCCCCAGCTCACGCTCGTAGGCATCCAGCAGTTCCCAGCCCTCCCAGGTGGTGTAGGGAACGCCGCGCGAGTCGAGGAGGGCGAGCAGAGCGTCGTGTCCGACCTGGGCCTCGTCGTCGGTGGTGGCGTGCAGCAGGCCGGCCTGCGCGTCGGCGACCAGGTTGGTGATGGTCTCCTGGGCGTCGGACTTGGTGGAACCGATGAGACCGACGGGGCCGCGGCGGATCCAGCCGGTGGCGTAGATGCCGGTCAGGGGCTCGCCGTCGGCGCCGATGACGCGGCCACCGGCGTTGGGGATCACGTGCCGCTCGGCGTCGAAGGGCAGGCCCTCGATGGGGCTGCCGGCATAGCCGACGGCGCGATAGACGGCCTGGACCGGCCAGTCCTTGAACTGCCCCGTCCCAGAGACGGTGCCGTCGCCGTTGAGCCGGGTGCGCTCGGTGCGCAGCGCGCGCACGTGCCCATCGTCGTCGAGCAGTACTTCGGCAGGCGCCTGGAAGAGGTGAATGTGAATGGTATGGGAGGCGGTGAGCTCCTCGGGCTCCTGCATCGCGTAGCCCTCCAGGGCCTTGACGACCTGGCGCTGCTGGTTGGAGGCGGCCAGCGCCTTGCGGGAGCCCTCGTCGTACTCGAAGTCCTCCTCGTCGACGGTGACGTCGACGTCGGGCTGCTTGCCGAGCTCACGCAACTCCAGAGGGGTGAACTTGACCTGGGCGGGTCCGCGGCGACCGAAGACGTGCACGTCGGTGACCGGGGACTGCTCCAGGATCTCAGCCACATTCGCGGGGATCTCCGTGGTCATGAGGTCCCGGGCGTGCTTGGCCAGGATGCGGGAGATGTCCAGAGCCACGTTGCCGACGCCGATGACGGCGACCTCCTTGGCGTGCAGGGGCCAGGTGCGCGGGTGATCCGGGTGGCCGTCGTACCAGGAGACGAAGTCGGCGCCACCGAAGGACTCCGGCGCGTCGATACCGGGGATGTCCAGGGGGGCGTCGGTGTCGGCACCGGTGGAGAAGATGAGGGCGTCGTAGTGCTCATGCAACTCGGCGACGCTGATGTCGCGGCCGACCTCCACGTTCCCAATGAGGCGGATGTCCCCGCGCTGCAGGATCTTGTACAGGGCCACGATGATCTGCTTGATGCGGGGGTGATCCGGGGCGACGCCGTAGCGCACGAGCCCGTAGGGGGCGGGCAGGCGCTCGAAGAGGTCGATGTTCACGTCCAGCCCCGACTTCGACAGGATGTCCGAGGCGTAGATGCCTGCCGGACCTGCTCCGATGACGGCAACATTGAGAGGGCGTGCGTTCACTGGTCTTCGTTTCTGACGGCTACACGGACGGGGCCTCGACGCGCACCGGCGGCGCGGCGTTGAAGGCCCGCCCAAGTGTATGCGGCCGCCCGCAGGCCGCGGTGTGGTATGCGTCCCGCTGCTCTCACCGAGACCGGCACTTATAACGTGCCGAAACCGGCACTTGTGACGTGCCCAAACCGGCACATATAACGCGGCTGGCGCCCGACGTGGCCCGGAGGCCCCGGGACGTCGTCGGCCACCTGACGGGCGCGCCGCGGCCGAGGCCCTCTCTTGCCGCAAGCCAAAGCCCACCAGCACCGCCAGCGATATAGAATCGAGACATTCCGTCCATTTGCCCAAGGAACGTCATGAAGCGTCGTCATTTCCTGGCTGGTTCGCTGGTTGCCGCCGCCCTACCCGGCATCGGAGCGTGCCGTTCCGGGACGCCGTCGGGACGCGAGCCCACTTCCCAAGCCGCAGACTCCGACGCCGTCGCCACCGCATCACCGACACCCGCGGCGCGTACCCCGATCGCTTTCACCGACGCCGGGCAACTGCCCGGCTCAGATTTCACGCCCGAGTCCTTCACCTGGCTCCGCGGCCGCTACCTCGTCGGCAGCTCCGGTCACACCTGGTGGTACGGGGATCCGCAGGCCGCAACCTACTGGTACTTCACCGCCGACGGCGCGGACGCCGGCTCCATGGAGCCGGCGACTATGAACACGGCAGAGGATCTTCTCACCCTGGAGGAGCAATCGGGACCGGCGCATGTTCTCACCGACGAGATCATGGTTCTCGACGCCGACGGCCGCTACGGCTACGTCGTCGCCACTGACACCCGTACCGGGACCGCAGCGGAGTCCGCCTGGAAGGCTCACGTGCTCAAGGTGGACCTGAGTGCCGCGACCATCGCCGGTACGCTGGCAATCGACGTCGACGCCGCGGTAGACACCACCATCGGCAATTGGGCGGCGGGGCTAACCGCCGATGGCACTCGCCTGGGCGTTGCCACGGGGAAATTAGCGGGCGCCTGCCATGCGTGGGCGATCGACACCGAGTCGATGGAGATGACGCTGAGCGACCCGCACCATCTGGGCGACGACGCCTACCAGCAAGTCACCGGGGATGCGTTGGTCACCGGCATGGAGAACCCTGCCACCGCGGAGGGCGCCTACCCTCCCTACCTCGTCTACTCCCTGTCCAACGGGAACCTGGTGACCCAGGCGAACAACATGGACACCTACCTGTTCGGCCGCTGGCTGTACTGGTTGGAAACCACCTACGACGCGTGGCGCATCATGGATGTAACCACCGGCGAGGAGGTATCCCTGGCCGATTCCCCTCCCGCAGGTACGCCGGACGCGCGGCCCACGGTCTGGGAGACCGGCGGGTACTCCGTGATACTCACCGACTTCGCGCTGGATGTGCGTCCTCTCGGCTCGCCCACCGCCAGCCTGTCCCTATCCGCCGACGCCGGAGACACCATCCCCGCCGCCCTGGCCGTGCATGAGGACGTGGCGTACGCGGCCTACGCCTCCGCGGCGCACGAGCTGCACCTGGTCGATCTGGCCACCGGCGAAGAGCTGGCGGTGGCTGCCCTGGGCAGCACGGAGGACGGCGTCGACCGCGAGCCGCAGGCGCTCATGGTCTCTCAGGCTGGCGCCGGCTACTTCTACAGCCGGGGCGGCAGCTGTACCTTCCACGCGGCCACCGACTGGCTGACGTGATGCGAGGCCCACGTGACCTCGACCGGTTTCGGCACGTCATTAGTGCCGGTTTCAGCACGTCATTAGTGCCGGTTTCGGTGAAGGGGCAGAAGGTGTGTCAGGCGGCGCGGTCGACGAGGAGGTGGGCGAACTGCACCATGCCGTCGCGCACCAGCGTCACCCGCTCGCGCGCGTCGGCCAGAGCGGCCTCGCGCTCCGCGCCAACCACGCCGGCGGCGTCCAGGCGGGCAACGGTACCCTCCAGCACCGCGTCCTCCAGGCCATCCAGCACGGACACCGCTTCTTCCGCCCAGCTCGCCGCCATCTGGCGGGTCCGGGCAAGCACCGGGTGGGCGCGCAGCTGGGAAACGACATCAGCCAGAACTGCATCCTCGGACAGGTCGCCACCCGAAAGCGTCGCCAGGATGGACTGCCCGGCGGCGTCGAGCTCACCGGCTGCCAGCGCCTGGCGCAGCAGCAGCACCGGCATGGTGTCCACGCCCTCGCGCAGGTCGGTACCCGGGGTCTTGCCGGTGGTCGCGGAGTCACTCATGATGTCGATGACGTCGTCCGCGAGTTGGAAGGCAACCCCGATCTTCTCGCCGAACTCCTCCACGATCGCCTCGGTCGCCTCCCCCGCGCGGGTGAGCATGGCACCGTAGCGGGCCGACACGGCGATGAGCGAACCGGTCTTGTCGGCAAGCACGTCCAGGTAGTGAGCCACCGGGTCCGTGCCGGCCGGACGCGGCAGCGTCTCGTGAAGCTGCCCCATGCACAGTCGCTCGAAGGTCTTGGCGTGCGCCAGCACCGCCTGCGGCCCCAGGGCGGCCACAAGCTGGGAGGCGCGGGCCACCAGCACGTCACCGGTGAGGATGGCGGCGGAGTTGCCCCACACGGTCTGGGCGCTGGGGGCGCCGCGGCGCAGGGGGGCCTCGTCCATGACGTCGTCGTGGTAGAGGGTGGCGATATGAGTCAGCTCGACGGCGACGCCGGCATCGCGCACCAGCTCCCCCGTTGCCAGCTCGGGGTCGCCAAGTTGGGCGGTCAGGAGCGTGAGCACGGGGCGCAGCCGCTTGCCTCCCGCCGCAGCCAGGTGCGAGGTCGGCGGGTTGATGGTCTCGTCGGCGGAGCTGACAACCTCGAGCAGGCGGGTCTCGACGGCGTTGAGTGCCGGGGCGATCCGGTCCTCCAGCTGAGGAAGGTTGAGGGGCAGCGTTCCAATCACGGCAGGAGCATAGCGGCGTCGGCAAACAGGCTAATGACCGCCTGCGGGAGGACACCGAGCGCAATGGTGAGGGCGGCCGCCACACCGACGGTGAGCGCGGTGGGGCCGGTGGAGCCAACGACCGTCACCTGTTCGCCCTGCGGCTCACGGAAGAACATGAGCACGATCAGTCGCATGTAGAAGAAGGCAGTGGCCACGGAGCTGATGATCGCGGCGATGACCAGCCAGGTCGCCCCGCCCTGAACACCGGACAGGAACAGTTCGAACTTGGCCACGAACCCGGAGGTGAGCGGGATACCTGCGAAGGACAGCAGGAAAACCGTCATGGCACCGGCCAGCCAGGGGCTGCGGCGTCCCAGCCCGATGAAGGAGGCGAGTTCGGTGGCCTCGGCGCCGGGAGCACCCTCATGGTTCTCCCGCACCAGGGTGACCACGCCGAAGGCGCCGACGGTCGCGATGCCGTAGCTGAGGGCGTAGAACAGCAGCGCCCACACGCCCACCCGGTTCCAGGCGATGATGCCGATGAGCATGTATCCGGCGTGGGCGATGGCCGAGTAGGCGAGCATGCGCTTGACGTCGGTCTGAATGACGCCGACGACGGTGCCCACGATCATGGTCAGGATGGCGACGGTCCACAGGAACGGGGCCAGGTCCCAACCCAGGTAGCCGCCCACCACGTAGTAGAAGCGCACCAGCGCGAGGAAGGCGGTGGCCTTGACGCCCGCGGCCATAAACCCGGTCACCGGGGTGGGTGCGCCCTGGTAGACGTCGGGGCTCCAGGCGTGGAAGGGCGCGGCAGCGGTCTTGAACAGCAGACCGACCGTCACCAGGACCACGCCGGCCAGGGCCAACCAGTCCATGCCGACCACTCCCCCACCGGCGATGGCGGCGGCGATGGCGGTGTACGTGACCGCGTCGGAAACGCCGTAGAGCAGGGCGGCACCCATGAGCAGGAAGGCGGAGGCAAAAGCCCCCAGCACGAAGTACTTGAGCGCCGCTTCCTGGCTGAGCAGGCGGCGGTGGCGAGCCATGGCCGCCATGACGTACAGGGGCAGGGAGACCATTTCCAGCGCCACGAACAGCGTGATCATGTCGTCGGCCAGGGGGAACAGCATCATGCCGCCCAGCGAGAACAGGGTCAGCGGGAACATCTCGGTGGACGCCCAGCCGGCATGGAGGGACTCGGCCTCCTCGGCGCTGCCGGGCCGGTCGGCGGCCTGGGCGGCGAAGGCGCCGTCGTCCGCGGTGGTGCGATCAGCCATGACCAGGATGGCGAGCAGGCCGATCACCAGCAGGATGCCCTGCGCGGCCACACCGAAGGGGTCCTCGGCGATACCGGTGGACAGCTCCTGGCCGGTTCCGGCCGAGACGATGGTCCAGCGGCCCGCCAGGGCGACGGCGGCGCCGAGGATCGCCATGAGGGCCAGCAGGGGCTGGACGATCGGGCGGGCGTTGCGGGGGATGAAGGCCTCGACCAGGACGCCGAGGACGCCGGCTCCCAGGACAATGAGTACCGGGATGAGGCCGGCCCATTCGATGACCGGGGCGGTGAAGCTCACTTGGTGTTCCCTTCTGCGATCTGGGCGGCGACCGCGAAGTGGGCCGCGTCCGCTGTGGACGACGCGGCGGCCACATGGGCCGGGGCTGCCGGGTCTGCCGGGTGACTCGAGTCCGCAGACTGGGCCGTCATCGTCCCGGCGCTCTCAAGCGCGGTGACGACCTGGGCGGCGACGTCCTCGAAGGTGTTGGTCAGCGTCGCCGGCGCCAGCCCGAGGGCGAACATGGCGGCGATGACGGGAACCAGGACGAGCTTCTCGCGCCCGTCGAGGTCGGCGCTGCCCACCCGCTCCCGGGCAGGGGCGCCGGTGAAGACCCGCTGGTAGGGCAGCAGGACGTAGACGGCGGCAATGATGACGCCAAGGACGGCGACGATTCCGAGCGGCACCGACTCGGAGAAGGTGCCGGTCAGCACCATCCACTCCGGGACGAAGCCGCTCAGGCCCGGCAGGGCGATGGAGGCCAGCCCGGAGATGAGGAAGGTGCCGGCGATCAGCGGCATGACCCGCTGGATGCCGCCGAGCTCGCTGATGGTGACGGTGCCAGTGCGGCGGGCGAGGAAACCGGTAACCAGGTATAGGCCGGCGATCGACAGTCCGTGGGCGACCATGTAGACCATGGCGCCGGTGGCCGCGATCTGGTTGCCGATGAACAGGCCCAGCACCATGAAGCCGAAGTGGCTGATGGAGGTGTAGGAGATGAGCCGGTAGAGGTTGTCCTGGGCGATGGCGGCCAGGCCGCCGTAGATGATGCCGATGACCGCGAACACCACGATGACCGGCGCCGCCCAGGCGCTGGCCTCGGGGAACAGGGGCAGCACCAGCACGGCCATGCCGTAGGTGCCGATCTTGTCCAGGACGCCGATGAGCAGCACGGAGGTGCCCGGGGTGGCCTGTTCGGCGGTGTCGGGCAGCCAGGTGTGCAGCGGCACCATGGGGGCCTTGATGGCGAAGGCGATGAAGAAGGACAGGAAGATCCAGCGGGTGGCCGTGGTCGAGCCGGTGATCTGGCCGGTGAGGTTCTCCACCAGGTAGGCGCCTTCGCCGCCGGGACCGTACAGGTACAGGGCGACGACGCCCACCAGCATGACCAGGCCGCCGGCAAGCGAGTACAGCAGGAACTTGAGCGCGGCACGGCGACGGCGCGCGCCACCGAAGCGGCCGATGAGGAAATACACCGGCACCAGCATCGCCTCGAAGCAGATGTAGAACAGGAAGACGTCGCGGGCGGCGAAGATGACCACGACGAAGACTTCGAGCACCAGCACCAGCCCGTTGAACAGCGCCTGCTTGTCGGCGGGGATCTCCCCCCAACTGGCCAGCAGCACCAGCGGGACCAGGAAGGCGGTCAGCGCCAGCATGGCCAGTCCGAGTCCGTTGACGCCCAGTGCCCACGACACGCCCAGCAGGGGGATCCAGGAGTGGGTCTCGGCCAGCTGGGTGGTGCCCGCTTGGGAGAAGTCGAAGGCGGTGAGCGCCCAGATACCCACCCCGAGGGTGGCCAGGGAGAAGAGCAGGCCAACGACCCGCCCCTGGCGGCGCAGCGGAGGCAGGAGCCACAGCGCCAACGCCCCGATCAGCGGGACAATGGCCATGGTGGTCAGCACGGGGAGCGTTGCATTCATGGGCTGCATGTGAGCGTGTCCTCTCAGAACCTGCTGGCCAGGACGGCGATGAGTGCGAGAACCGTTCCGCCGAGCATATAGCCGGCATAGGAGCGGACGTAGCCGGACTCGGTGCGGGCGGCCAGCCGACCGAGCGCGGCGGTTCCCTGGGCGAGTCCCTTGACGGCGCCGTCGACGACGTAGCGGTCCGATGCGCCGGCGGCGAGCACAAGCCCCTGGCCGGGACGCATGGCGACCGCCTCGTTGACGGTGTCCTGGTACATGTCGTGACGGGCGGCCTCCACCAGAGCGTTGGAGCGCTGTACCACGGTGGGCACGTCCCGGCGCACGTACATGGCCCAGGCGACGACGACGCCGACGATGACCAGTGCGAGCGTGCCGATCATGATGGCGGTAGCCGGAATGACCGGCTCGCCCTGGGTGGCGTGGTCGACGTGTCCGGTCACCGGTTCGAGCCAGCTGACGAAGGTGTTGCCGACGGACAGCACCCCGCCCAGGCCGACGGAGAAGATCGACAGGATGACCAGGGGCAGCGTCATGAGCCACCCGGATTCGTGCGGGTGCACCTCCCCCTCAATGTCCTTGGCGGTGGTCCAGCGGGCCTTGCCGTGGAAGATCATGAAGAACAGCCGCGACATGTAGAAGGCGGTGAGCCCGGCCCCCAGCAGGGCGATGGTGCCCAGGATCCAGGGACGTGCGCCGTCGCCGACGAACGCGGCCTCAATGATCCGGTCCTTGGACCAGAACCCGGAGAAGGGCGGGATGCCGAGGATGGCGAGCCAGCCGATGCCCATGGTGATCCAGGTGATCTTCATGGCGCTGCGCAGGCCGCCGAAGCGGCGCATATTGACCTGGTCGCCCATGGCGTGCATGACGCTGCCGGCGCCGAGGAACAGCTGCGCTTTGAAGAAGCCGTGGGTGAGCAGGTGGAAGATGGCGAAGGCGTAGCCGATCGGCCCGAGCCCGGCACCGAGCATCATGTAGCCGATCTGGCTCATGGTGGAGGCGGCCAGCACCTTCTTCATGTCGTCCTTGGCGCAGCCGATGATGGCTCCCAGGACCAGGGTGATGGCGCCGACGACGGCGACGGCCAGCTGGGCGTCGGGGGCGCCTTCGAAGATGGCGCCGGAGCGGACGATGAGGTAGACGCCGGCGGTGACCATGGTGGCGGCGTGGATGAGCGCCGAGACCGGGGTGGGGCCGGCCATGGCGTCTCCCAGCCAGGCCTGCAGGGGGAACTGGGCCGACTTACCACAGGCGGCCAGCAGCAGGAAGAAGCCGATGGCGGTGAGCCAGCCGGTGGAGATGGCCCCGTTCTGGGCGGCGGGCAGCACCGTGTCGAAGGCGACGGAGCCGACCTGGGCGATGCAGGCCATCATGGCCGCCAGCAACCCGACGTCCCCGATGCGGTTCATGATGAAGGCCTTCTTCGCGGCGGCGGCGTTCTCCCGGCTGGTGAACTGCTCCGCCTGGGGGGCGTCGGCGTCGGCGGTGTTCCAGAAGCCGATGAGCAGGTAGGAGGCCAGCCCCACGCCCTCCCAGCCGATGAACAGGGCGATGTAGGAGTCGCCCAGCACCAGGATGAGCATGGCGGCGATGAAGAAGTTGAGGTAGGCGAAGAAGCGGCGCCGGTCCCGATCGTGGGCCATGTAGGCCACCGAGTAGACGTGGATGAGGAAGCCGACGCAGGTCACCAGCACCACGAAGGTGAGCGAGAGCGGGTCCAGGCGCAGGCCCAGGTGCACGTCCAGGTCACCGGCGCCGAACCAGCGCCACAGGTCCACTCCCAGGACCCGGTCGGCGGCGGGCAGGCCAAGCACCTGGACGAGGATGACCAGGCCGAGGCAGGCGCTGAACGCGGAGGCGGCCACGCCCAGCCAGTGGCCCCAGGCGTCGGCAGCGCGCCCCGCCAGGAGCAGCAGCGCGGCGCTGAGCGCCGGGACGGCGATGAGCAGCCATGCCAGGGCGGCCGCGCCGGTAGCCGGGGCGGCGGCGCCGACCACGGACTGGGTGGCGAGCAGGCCGGCGGAGAGCGCGAGAGGGGATGCGGTCATAGTCTCGGCTCCTGTTAGTTCTTGAGCAGGTTGACGTCGTCAACGGACGTGGACCTGCGGGTGCGGAAGACGGACACGACGATGCTCAGCCCGACGACGACCTCGGCGGCGGCAACGACGATGGCGAAGAACGCGAACACCTGACCGGTCACCTCGCCGTGCATACGGGAGAAGGTGACCAGGGCGAGGTTGACGGCGTTGAGCATGAGCTCCACGCCCATGAGCTCGATGATGGCGTTGCGTCGCAGGAGCACGGTGAGGGCACCGAGGGTGAACAGCACCCCGGCGAGCACGACGTAGGCGGTGACGGGAACGCTCACTTCTGCTCCTTCTGGGTCTGGGCCGCAGCCGCGTCGGCGGCCTGCTGCTCGGCCGGCTCCGCCTCGGCGTCCGCGTCGGCGGGCGCGGGCTCACCGGTCGACGGGGCGACGGGCTGGGTCACGGTTGGGGCGGGCGCACCGGGCATTGCCGACATGCCGGAGCGGCCGACGGTGGCGTCCTCCCGGTCCGTGATGCGTCCGGCGCGCTGGGCGTCGTCCATCTCCGGGGATACCTCCGACAGTTCCAGATCCTGGCCGCGTACGCGCAGCACCCGGGGGACGGACTCCTCCAGGGCCTCGCCGGAGGCGGCCAGTGCCGGGGCGGCGGCGGTGTTGGTGGCGGCGTACACGCCGGGCATGGGCTTCTGCCCGGGGTGCGCGCCGGAGTCCGCGTAGGCCTGCATCTTGGCATCGACCCGGTCGCGCTGGGACAGGCGGGGGCGGACCCGCTGCCGGTGGGTGAGCGTGAGCGCGCCTACCGCGGCCACGATGAGCAGGATGGCGGTCAGCTCCATGGTGACCACGTGGTCACCGAAGAGGACGGCGGCCAGCGACTGCGGGGTGGCGTCGTCGCCGCCGGCCAGGCCCACCGCCGTGGGGAAGTCGGTGCGCCACATGACGACGGCGAATACGGCGACGAGGGCGACGCCGCACAGCCCCACCAGCCATTTCGCGGCGGCGGAGTGAGCGGTCACTGCTTCGTCGCCGCCCACGCCGACCATCATGATGACGAACAGCGTCAGCGTCATGATGGCGCCGGTGTAGACGACGATCTGGGTGATCCCGAGGAAAGGCGCCTCGTTGGCGATGTACGCCACCGCCAACGCGATCATGATGACGATCATGTTCACGGCGGCAACCACGGCACGTTTGGCGGTCAGGAGCCCGATACCGCAGATGACCATGACCACGGCGACGACGGCGAAGAGGATCGTCTCGCCGGTGGACACAGTGCCGTCCGCCGTGAGCGTTGCGGGCAGGGCGCCGAGTTGGCTGCTGAGAGCCGTCATGAGTGCACCGCCTCCTTCTGGACTGGTGCGGCGCTGCGCGGAGCGGGCACCGGCCGCGCGGTCGCGAGGGTGGGATCGTCGGGGCGTTGCTCGCGCACCCAGTCAACCTGCGCCTGGGTGGGGCCGGTGACGGCGCCCCGGTAGTAGTCGCCGTCCTCGGTGCCCTCAACCATGGGGTGAGGTGCGGCCAGGGCCCCGTCGGGGACGGGGGCGAGCAGGTCCTGCTTCTCGTAGATGAGGCCGGTGCGGGTGGGGCCGACGAGCTCGTCGATCTCGTGGGTCATGGTCAGGGCGCGCGTGGGGCACGCCTCGATGCACATCCCGCAGAAGATGCAACGCAGGTAGTTGATCTGGTAGACGCGCCCATAGCGCTCACCGGGCGAGTACTGCTCCCGCGGGGCGTTGGAGGCCGCCTCGACGTAAATGGCGTCGGCGGGGCAGGCCCAGGCGCACAGTTCGCAGCCGATGCACTTCTCCAGCCCGTCGTCGTACCGGTTGAGCTGGTGACGCCCGTGGTAGCGGGGCATGAGCACCGGCTTCTCGAAGGGGTACAGCTCGGTGACGGTGGGCTTGAAGATGGAGGAGAGCGTGACCCCGTAGCCGGCCACAGGGGCGAAGACACGACCCAGGGCGCTGGGCTCGTCGCGCAGCCACTGGTCGTGGTCGGTGCCCTCCGGACGGGGGACCTCGGGCGTGGAATCAGTCATCGGTTCCCTCCTGAGCGGTGACGTCTAAGTCGGTGGCTGCCGTGGCCAGGGACACGTCGCTGGCGGCGTCGAGCACCGGCGCGGCAGGCTGCGCGGCGCGGCGGGCGCGCGGGGACGGCGGAAGTTTCTGGCCGGGCAGCGGCGGTACGGGGAAGCCGCCGGCGAAGGCGTCCCATTCCTCCCCCGGGACGGTGATCGACTCGCCCGCGGCGGCCGGTGCTTCCTCCTCCTCGTCCCTGCCCTCGGGCAGCACCAGGAGGATGACCATGGCCACCAGGAAGATGGCGGCGAGCACCAGCAGCAGTCCTTGGGTGGAGCCGCCGGAGAAGGCGCGGTAGCCCTGAACGATGGCCACGAGCACGAACCAGACCAGGGAGACCGGGATGAGGAACTTCCAGCCGAGCTTCATGAAGTGGTCGTAGCGGATGCGCACCAGGGTTCCGCGGGTCCAGATCATGAAGAACATGACGCACCAGACCTTGATGATGAACCACAGCATCGGCCACCAGCCGGAGTTCGCGCCGTCCCAGAAGGAGCCGAGGATGAAGGAGCGCCAGCCGCCTAGGAACAGGGTGGTGCACACGGCGGAGACATTGAACATGTTGATGTACTCGCCCAGGTAGTACCAGGCGAACTTCATCGACGAGTACTCCACCATGTGGCCGGCCACGAGCTCGCCCTCGGCCTCGGGCAGGTCGAAGGGCAGGCGGTTGACCTCACCCACCATGGAGACCACGTAGATGAGGAAGCTGGGGATCATGGCCACCGCCCACCACAGCCGCTCCTGGGCGGAGACGATCCCGGAGGTGGACATGGTGCCGGAGGCGAGGAAGACCGTGAGGATCGACAGGCTCATGCTCAGCTCATAGGAGATGACCTGGGCAGCGCTGCGCACGGCGCCGAACAACGGATAGGTGGAGTGGGTGGACCAGCCGCCCAGGATGATGCCGTACACGCCGAAGCCGGTGATTGCCAGCACGTACAGAATCGCGACGGGGAAGTCCGTCAGCTGCAGCGGCGTGGAGTGGCCGAACATGCTCACCTGCGGCCCGAAGGGAATGACCGCGTAGATCATGAAGGAGCTGAAGGCGGTGATGATGGGGGCCAGGAGGTAGATGAAACTCTCCGCTCCCTTAAGCCAGAAGTCCTCCTTCATGATGAGCTTGACAGCGTCCGCAATGAGCTGCGGCAGGCCGAGCGGACCGTTGACATTGGGCCCGGGGCGGGTCTGCATCCGCCCCAGGATCCGGCGCTCCGCCCAGATGGCGACGATGACGCTGAGGATGAGGAAGACCATGATGAAGACGGCCTTGATGAGGCTCAGCCACCAGGTCTCCTCGGAGAAGTCGGCGACCACACCCCCCTGTTGGGCGGCGAGGACCGCCGGCAGGCCGGCGCGGGCGGAAATGCTGATCGGAATCACTGGGCCACCTCCGAGCTGTCCGAAGCAGTAAGTGAGAGAGAGACGTGGGCGCCGTGGCCGACGCCGAGGCTCTGACGGACCGTGGAGCCGGCCGAGCACTCCGGCAGCCAGACCACCCCGTCGGCGATGCCGCCGAGGGCCGCCGGCAGGGTGATGGTGCCGGTCGCAGTGGTGATGTCGACGCGCTCGCCACCGGTCAGGTTAAGGCGGGCGGCGAGGTCGGCGCCGATGCGGGCCACGGGGCGCAGCGCCGTCGCCGCCAGGAACGGCTCGCCGTCCTGAAGGCGGCCGGCGTCGAGCATGGGCTTATGCGTGGCCAGGAGAGCGTCCAGGCCCCGCACAGTGGACTGTCCGGTCGACGCGGCCTGCGTGTCGGCGTCGGCGGCCTGCGTGTCGGCCGGGGTGAAGGTGACGCGGGGGCGGGCTCCGGCCCACAGGCCGAGCGCGTCGATCTGGGCGTGGACCTGTTCCAGGGTCTCCACTTCCAGGTCGGTGCCCATCTCGGCGGCCAGCATGGCCAGCACCTGCCGGTCGGTGCGGGCGCGGGAGACGTGCGCCTGCCCGAAGGGGCGCACGCGCCCCTCCCAGTTGACGAAGGTGCCGTTCTTCTCCTCCGGCGGTGCCACCGGGAGGACGACGTCGGCGTGCTCGCTGATTTCGCTGCGACGCACCTCCAACTGGACGGTGAACCCGGAGGAGGCCAGAGCGGTGCGGGCCAGGCCCGGGTCGGGGAAGTCGCGCACGTCGACGCCGCCGATAACCACTCCGCCCAGCTCGCCGTCGGTGAGGGCCTCGAGGATCGCGGTGGTATCGCGGCCGGGCTCGGTCGGCAGCGAGACCGACGCGTGCAGGCCGCCGGGGGTGGACCAGACGGCCTCCACCTCGGCGCGGGCCGCGGCGTCGGTCACGGGGCGGCCGCCGGGCAGGAGGGAGGGCAGTAGACCCGCCTCGATGCCGCCGCGTTCGCCGGCGCGGCGTGGCACCCAGGCCAGGCGGGCACCGGTGACGGTGGCGAGTGTGTCGATAACGGACAGCAGGCCGGGGACGGCTGCGGCCCTCTCCCCCACCAGGATGGTGGCGCCCTTCTCACCCAGGGCCCGAGTCAGCTCGGGGTGGGTCTGGGATAGGAGAGCGACGGCGCGGGCCTCACCGCCGGGGACGCAGGAAATGACGTCGGCGTCGAGTTTGCGCGTGCCGTTGGAGACGACGGCGGTCACGGTGGCGACCTTGACGCCACCGGCGCGCACGCCCTTGCGCAGCCGCAGGAACAGGGAACCGCACTCGTCCTCGGGCTCGAGGCCGACCAGGAGGACCTGGCCGGCGGTTTCCAAGGAGCGGTAGGTGACCTGCCCCAGGCCGGTGCCGGCCACCCGGGCGGCGAGGAAGGTGTCCTCCTCCGGGCAGTGGTCGCGCACGCGTTGGTCGATGTCGTTGGTGCCGAGCACCTGGCGGGCGAACCGGGACCAGGCCCAGCCGTCCTCAAGGGTGAGGCGGGCGCCGGGCAGGAGCGCCACGCCGCCGTCCTCCCGAGCCGCGGCCAGCCCCTGGGCGGCCACGTCGAGGGCGTCGGACCAGGAGGTGGCGACCAGTTCGCCGGTGGCCTGGTCGCGCACCAGCGGCACGCGCAGGCGGTCGGGCTGGGCGGACCAGGGGAATGCGAAGCGGTCCTTGTCGGTGATCCACTCCTCGTTGACCTCCGGGTCGTTGCCGGCCAGGCGGCGCAGCACCACGCCGCGGCGCATGTCCACGCGCAGGGCGGAGCCGGAGGCGTCATGCTCGGTGACGGTGTTCGTTGACACCAGGTCCATGGGGCGGGCGCGGAAGCGGTAGCGGGCGCTGGTCAGCGCGCCCACGGGGCAGATCTGGATGATGTTGCCGGAGAAGTAGGAGGCGAAGGGGCGCCCGGAGACGTCCAGCGCTTCGGCCCCACCAAGGTCGCCGGGGCCGTCCACGGTGCCGTCGACCACGCCCGGCTCACCGCCGGGGCCGGCCAGGTCGGTCTCGGGGACCAGCCAGTCGCCGCCGCGGATGGTCTGGGTGGGCTGGGCTGCGGCCCCTTCGGGGTCGTAGAAGTCCAGCACGCCGGAGTCGAAGCGGCCGATCTGCTCGGAGTACAGCCCGCCGGTGATCTCGCCGCCGGCGTGCCCGGCGCCGCGCCCCTGGAGGGCGATGAAGCGGTCGCCGGCGATCTGGTCGGCGAAGCGCACGCAGCGCTGGCACAGGATGCAGCGGTCGCGGTCGAGCAGGATGTTGCTGGTCAGGCGCAGTGGCTTGGGGAAGGTGCGCTTGACGTCGGTGAAGCGGGTGACCGACTGGGCGCCGGAGGCCATGAGCTCCAGGGCCTGGTTCTGCAGGGGGCATTCGCCGCCCTTGTCACACACCGGGCAGTCCAGCGGGTGGTTGATGAGGAGGAACTCCATGGTGCCGGCCTGGGCCTTGGCGGCGACGGCGCTGGTGGCCTGGGTGGAGATCTCCATGCCCTCCGAGGCGGTCATGGCGCAGGAGGGCTGGGGCTTGGGCATGGGGCGGACGACGCCGTCGCGCCCCGGCATGGCAACCTCCACCAGGCACTGGCGGCAGTTGGCCGACGGCGCCAGCAGGGGGTGGTCGCAGAAGCGCGGGATACGCACGCCGACCTGCTCCGCGGCGCGGATGAGCAGCGTGCCCCGCTCCACCTCGACGTGCATGCCGTCGATCGTGATGTTGACCATCTCAGTCATGTCTCACCGTGCACTTTCAGCCGTGCTGTTGACAATGGAGGCCGCGTGGGGGAACAGCTCGGACGCGGGCGTGGTGTAGCCAGCCTCGAACTCGCTGCGGAAGCGTTTGATGCCGGACATGATCGGGGTCGCGGCGGCATCCCCGAGGGCGCAGAAGGAGCGGCCGTAAATGTTGGAGGCGATGTCCTCGAGCTTCTCGACGTCGCCGGGCAGCCCCTCCCCCACTTCCAGGCGCGTCATGATCTGCCGCATCCAATAGGTGCCCTCACGGCAGGGGGTGCATTTGCCGCAGGACTCATGCTGGTAGAACTCGGTCCACCGGGACACCACCCGCACCACCGAGACGGTGTCGTCGAAGACCTGCAGGGCGCGGGTGCCCAGCAGGGAGCCGGCGGCCACCACGGACTCGTAGTCGAGGGGGATGTCGAGTTCCTCGGGCCCGAAGATCGGGGTGGAGGAGCCGCCCGGCACCCAGAACTTGAGCTCGTGGCCCTTTCGGATGCCGCCGGCCAGCTCGATGAGCTCGCGCATGGTGACGCCGAAGGGCGCCTCGAACTGGCCGGGGTTGGCCACATGCCCGGTAACGGAGAACAGGCCGTGCCCCTTGGAGCGCTCGGTGCCCATGGAGGAGTACCACTCGGGTCCGCGGGCGAGAACTCCGGGGACGGAGGAGATCGTCTCCACGTTGTTGATGACGGTCGGGCGGGCGTACAGGCCCTGTGCCGCCGGGAAGGGGGGCCGCAGGCGCGGGTGCCCGCGACGTCCCTCGAGGGAGTCGAGCAGCGCCGTCTCCTCACCGCAGATGTAGGCGCCGGCGCCGGCGTGGGCCACAATCTTGAGAGGCTGGTTGCCGTCGAGTCCGAAGCCGTCGGCCAGCAGGCCGGCGTCGGCGGCGTCGTGAATGGCGTGCAGCAGGCGCCGGTAGGCGTGGGCGACCTCGCCGCGCACGTACACGAAGGCGCGGTCGGCGCCAATGGCGCGGGAGGTGATGGCGATGCCCTCCACCAGGGCGTGGGGGTTGGCCATGAGGGTGGGCATGTCCTTGCAGGTGCCCGGCTCGGACTCGTCGGCGTTGACCACCAGATAGCGGGGCAGTCCGTCGGGGGCGGGCAGGAAGGACCACTTGAGGCCGGTGGGGAAGCCGGCGCCGCCGCGGCCGCGCAGGTTGGAGGCCTTAACCAGATTGACCAGTTCGTCGCAGCTCATGGTCTTGGCGCGCGCCAGGCCCCGGTAGCCGCCGTTGGCGCGGTAGGAATCCAGCGTCCAGGAACGCTCCTTGTCCCACATGTCGGTGACGACCGGGGTCAGGGTGCCCGGGGCGCTGAAGGTGGGGGTCGGCTCCGCGGAGCCGGGAGTCTGCTCGCTCACTTGTCCTCCTCCTGGGTCTGCTCGTCCGGGCGGGGCGCGTCCTGCGCCGGGGCCTGCTGCTCCGGCGCCTTCCAGCCGTGCTCGCGGGCCAGGTTCAGGCCCCGCAGGCTGGACTCGCCGGCGGCGATGCCCTCGTCGGCGCGGCCGTCCTCGAAGCCGGCCAGTAGCCGCTCATTCTCACGGAAGGTTGGCACGGTCTCGGGACCGCGCGTGGGGGTGACGTCCTCACCGCGCTCGAGCCGCTCCACCAGGTCGACGGCGGAGGCGGGGGTCTGGTTGTCGAAGAACTCCCAGTTGACCATGACCACGGGGGCGTAGTCGCAGGCGGCATTGCACTCGACGCGCTCGAGGCTGATGCGGCCGTCCTCGCTGGTCTCGTCGCTGCCGAGGCCGGTGTGCTCGGATACGGCCTTCCAGACCTCGTCCCCGCCCATGACGGCGCACAACGCGTTGGTGCACACCCCCACGTGGTACTCCCCGGCGGGGTGGCGGCGGAACTGGCTGTAGAAGGTGGCCACGGCGGACACCTCGGAACGGGTCAGCCCCAGCTTGAGTGCGCACAGGGCGATGCCCGCCGGGGAGACGTAGCCGTCCACGCTCTGGACCAGGTGCAGCATGGGGATGATGGCGCTGCGTTCGTGTCCGGCCGGGTAGCGGGACATGATCTCGGCGATGTCGGTGTCCAGCTGGGCCGCCACCTCGGGGCTGTAGCCCAAGGCCTCTCCGGCGGCGCTCGTCAGGTTCTCGGAAGTGGTGCTCATTAGCGGTCCACGCCTCCCAGGACGGGGTCGATCGAGGCCAGGGACGGGACGACGTCGGCGATCATGCCGCCTTCGCTCATCATGGCCAGCGATTGCAGGTTGGAGTAGGAGGGGTCGCGGAAGTGGACCCGGTAGGGGCGGGTGCCGCCGTCGGAAACGGCCTGGATACCGAGGACGCCCTTGGCGTGCTCGATCGTCTGGTACACCTGCCCGGCCGGCACCCGGAAGCCCTGGGTGACGAGCTTGAAGTGGCCGATGAGGGACTCCATGGAGGTGCCCATGATCTCCGCCACGTGTTCCAGGGACTGTCCCTGCCCGTCGGTGGCGATGGCCATGCGGGCCGGCCAGGCGATGGTGGGGTCGGCCACCATGGTGGTGTTGGAGGGGTCATCACCGCGGGCGGCGATGTCATCGAGCCGGTCCAGGGCCTGGGAGACGATCTTGAGCGACTGGTAGCACTCGTCGAAGCGGACCCGCAGCCGGTTGTAGCAGTCGGAGTTGTCGTAGACGGGGACCTCGAAGTCGTAGGTCTCGTACCCGCAGTAGGGGCGCAGCTTGCGCATGTCCAACGGGTAGCCGGCGGCGCGCACGCACGGGCCGGTCAGCCCCATGGCCATGGCGGCGGCCAGGGTGATCTCGCCGATGCCCACGAACCGGGACTTGAGGATTGGGTTGGCCATGAGCAGGGATTCCAGCTCGCCCAGGTCGTTCTTGATGTTCGGCATGACCGAGCGGACGAAGTCGGTGAATCCCTCCGGCAGGTCCTGGGCCAGGCCGCCGGGGCGCACGTAGGCGTGGTTCATGCGCAGCCCCGTGGCCATTTCGAAGGCGCGCAGGATGTTCTCCCGGCAGCGGAAGCTGATCGTCATGAGCGTGGTGCCGCCCATCTCGTTACCGGCCGAGCCGATGGCCACCACGTGGCTGGCAATGCGGTTGAGCTCCATGAGCACCACCCGGGCGACGGTCGCCTTCTCGGGCACGTCGTCGGTGATGCCCAGCAGCTTCTCCACCGCCAGGGCGTAGCCGACTTCCTGGAAGAAGGGAGCCACGTAGTCCATGCGGGTGACGAAGGTTTCCCCCTGCACCCAGGTGCGGTACTCCATGTTCTTCTCGATGCCGGTGTGCAGGAAGCCCGTGCCGGCGCGCAGCTCGGTGACGGTCTCCCCGTCGGTTTCCAGCACCAGGCGCAGGACGCCGTGGGTGGAGGGGTGAACCGGGCCCATGTTGACCACAACGCGGTCATGCTCGAGACGATCGGTTTCGTCGCGATCGGCGATCTGGGCGGCGATGTCGTCCCAGTCGCCGCCATTGGCGGTGAACTGGGGGACGCCGTCGACGAGGTCGTCGGTGGCGGGGCCGGTGGCGTGCAGCGTGCTCATCAGCGGTACGACCTCCGGGTGTCGGCGGTGGCGGTGGATGCGCCCTTGTACTCGACGGGGATGCCGCCGAGCGGGTAGTCCTTGCGCTGCGGGTGCCCGACCCAGTCGTCGGGCATGGCCGAGCGGGTGAGGTTGGGGTGGCCGTCGAAGACGATGCCCATGAGGTCCCAGGCCTCGCGCTCGTGCCAATCGTTGCCGGGGTAGACGGGCACGATCGAGGGCACGTGCGGGTCCGTCTCCGGGCAGGTGACCTCCAGGCGCAGCGCCCGGGCGTCGTGGGTCAGGGAGATCAGCTCGTAGCAGGCGTGCAGCTCGCGGCCGGTATCGGCCGGATAGTGGATGCCGGTCACGCCCAGGCACAGTTCGAAGCGCAGGTCCTGGTCATCGCGCAGGGGGCGCACCACGTCGAGCAGGTGCTCCCGGGTGATGAAGAGCGTCAGCTCGTCGCGGTCGACGACGACCTTCTCAATGGCGGCGGCCGGGTCCACGCCCGCCTCGGACAGGTCCTCGATGAGGGCGTCGACGACGTCGTCGAACCAGCCCCCGTAGGGGCGGGTGGCGGCGGGGGCGAGGGCGACCACGCTGGTGGTGCCGCCGTAGCCGGTGGTGTCGCCGGCGTCGGCCGCACCGAACTGGCCGGTGTGGGCACCGATGACCTCCAGGCGCAGCTGCGGGGGAACCTCCCGGCCGGCAACCGTGGGCACGGGCGGTTCGGCAACGGGCTCGGGGGATGTGTTCTCGGCGTTCGTGCTCATGCGAGCAGCCCCTTCATCTCGGGCACGGGGGTGGCTTTGAGGGCCGCGGCCTCGACGGCGCGGGCGATCTCCTCACGGTGGGCGAAGATCGGCTTGCGCTCGATCTGACGGGTCAGCTCGAGCATGGCGTTAATGAGCATCTCGGGGCGCGGCGGGCAGCCGGGCAGGTAGATGTCCACCGGCACGATGTGGTCGGCCCCCTGGACCACGGCGTAGTTGTTGAACACGCCGCCGGAGGAGGCGCAGGCCCCCATGGAGATGACCCACTTGGGTTCGGGCATGGAGTCGTAGACGTTGCGGATCACCGGCGCCATCTTGTGGGAGACGCGCCCGGACACGATCATGACGTCGGAGTGACGCGGGGAGGCGCGGAAGACCTCCCAGCCGAAGCGGGCCATGTCGAAGCGGGGCGTGCCTGAGGCCATCATCTCGATGGCGCAGCAGGCCAGGCCCATGGTCACCGGCCACAGGGAGCGGCCCTGGGCGAGGCCGGTGAGCTTCTCCACCGTGGTCAGCAGGAAGCCGGGGCCCTCGATGCTCTCGCGGGCCTGCGCCTGCAGGTCATCCCGCTTGGACGGGATGTGGAGCATCTTCTCGTTGTACTCGTGCATGTTCATGAGGATCGTTGCGCTCCTTGTCCGTCCCGGTCAGTCCCAGTCCAGGCCGCCATGGCGCCATTCCAGGACGTAGGGCACCGTGATGAGGGCGATGAAGACGAGGGCCGCGCTCAGCCCGAAGAAACCCAGTTGTGCGAAGTCGGTGGCCCACGGGTAGAGGAAGACGACCTCCACGTCGAAGATGATGAAGGTCATGCCCACCAGGTAGAAGGACACGGGGAAGCGGCCGCGGTCAACGTTGGTGGGAGTGGGGTCGATGCCGCACTCGTAGTTGGCGACCTTGACCTGGTTGCGCCGGTTGGGGCTCACGATCGCGGACAGCACCAGGCCACCGACGGCGATGACCATGGCGACCGCCGCCATGATGAGCAGAGAGACGTAGGGGTTCATGCTGCCGGCACCATCCTTGTAAGGAGTTGGATGAAGTGGTCGATCCCGTCACCGCCGCGGCGCTCCCACCCGTCGGACAGGAGCTTGGCAACGAGTTTCATGAGGCGCTTGCGGGGCAGCCCGTAGCGGGTGCACACGCGCATGACCTCGGGGTGCTCAATGAGCGCCACGAACACGCGCCCGAGCGTGTAGTAGCCGCCCAGCTGCGCCCCCAGGGCGGCGGGGTACTGCTGCAGGGAGAGTTCCCGGCCCCGAGTCGTGGTGCGGGCGGCGGCCTGGGCGGCCGCCTCGGCGGCCAGGCGCCCCGACATGAGGGCCTGGGCGATGCCCTCCCCGTTGAAGGGGGACACCATGCCGCCGGCGTCGCCCAGCAGCATGAGCCCATCGGCGTAGTGGGGCTTGCGGTTAAAGGCCATGGGCAGCGCCGCGGAGGCCACGGGCCCGAGCTGGTTGTCGGGGGTGAAGCCCCAGGAGGCGGGGACGTTGTCCATCCAACGGCGGAACACGGCCCGGTAGTCGATGCCGCGGGCGGAGGCGGCAGCCGTCGTCGAGGCCACCGATCCCAGGCCGACGTTGACGATTCCCTCGCCCACGCTCCAGATCCACCCGTAGCCGGGCAGTAGGTCGGAGTGGCCCGGAGCGCCGTCCCACAGCTCCAGTCGGGACTCCATCCACGCGTCGTCGGCGCGCGGGGAGCGGAAGTAGGCGCGCACGGCAACGCCCAGCGGTTTGCGCTCGTGCCTGGTGCGGCCCATCGCGGTGGCCAGGCGGGCGGAGACGCCGCCGGCGTCCATGACCAGCGGGGCGCTGATAGTGGTGGGGG
>NZ_JAWDJJ010000187.1:0-4123 GCF_032465695.1 Actinomyces sp. MRS3W | reverse complement strand
CCCCAGCCACTACCGGCCGGGCCACCGGAGCCCCCTGCTCCGCCGGGGCCTCCCTGGGGTCCGGCGAGGACGGCGTGCGCCTCAAGGTCGAGCCCGAGGGCCTGATGAATGGCCTGGGCGAGCACCGGACCGTGGCCGCCGTTCTCGAAGGCATTGACCAGCCCCTGCCCGGTGAAGATGACGTGGAATACGCCGTCGTTGATGCCGCCGGGCTGGGAGTTGGGGCCGACCAGGGCCCATGTCGCCCGGCGCGACCGCTTGGCTGCGTCAAGCACCTCCTCCCAACGGGCACGGATCATTTCGGCCTCGGCGGCGCCGCTCGCCGGGGCCGCCGCCGCATGAGGCTGGGGCGGATCCATTGGTGCTGGCGCGGAGGCGGATGAGTGCGCGGACGCTGCTGCCCCGGTGACGTCGGCCGACGCCGGGGACGTGGTCGGGGCGGCCGAGCGGGCGGAGCCGCCGCCTCGGCCGGGTTCCGCCGCGGGCGCCGGTTCCCACTCGGTGTCTGCCAGGGGGGCGCCGGTAGCGGCCGTGGCAGCGGGGGGCTGCGGGCCGGCTGCCGCTGCCTGACGCTGCTGGCGAGGTTCGCCCTCGGTCGCAGTCGCAGCCTCCCGGGCCGGCTGGGGGGCTCCCTCGACCGTAACCTGCCGGGCGGGTGCGGACGTCGCAGACGGCGCTGGTGCGGGGCGCGGCGTCGATGCGCCCGACCAGCCCCCGGCGCCCCGCGTCGGTGACGCGGCGGGAGGGGCGGACTGCGCCGTCGTCGGCGCGCCGGAAGCAGCAGCATCGGGCAGCAACAGGCGGGCCATGAGCAGCTCCAGCTGCAGCCGCGGGGAGGTGGCGCCCACCATCTGGTCGAGTGCTTTGGCGGTCACGTCCGCCGCCCGGGACAGTCCCGGCGCCCCGAGGGTGCGCGCCTGGCCCTCCATGCGGGCGAGCTCATCGGCCGGCAGGGAGCCGAGCGCGGGGCCGGCTTCGCTGCCCGCCAGGGCGATGACGAGCAGGTCGCGCAGGCGCTGCAGCAGGTCCTCGACGAAGCGCCGCGGATCATGCCCGGAAGTGACCACGCGGTCCACGACCCGGAACACGCCGGCGCCGTCGGCCGCGGCCACGGCATCCACGCAGAAGTCGAGCAGAGTGGTGTCGGTGTAGCCGAGCAGGGCGACGGCGCGGGAGTAGTCGACCTGGCCGTCGACGGCGCCGCCGATGAGCTGGTCCATGACCGACAGGGTGTCGCGCACGCTGCCGCCGCCCGCGCGCACCACGAGCGGGAATACGCCGGGGCCGACGCCGATGCCCTCCGCCTCGCACAGGTGTCCCAGGTAGTTCTCCAGGATGTCCGGCGGCACCAGCCGGAAGGGGTAGTGGTGCGTGCGGGAGCGGATCGTGCCGATGACCTTGTCCGGTTCGGTGGTGGCGAAGATGAACTTCACGTGGTCCGGCGGCTCCTCGACGAGCTTGAGCAGGGCGTTGAAGCCCTGCGGGGTGACCATGTGGGCCTCGTCGAGGATAAAGACCTTGTAGCGGTCGCGGGCGGGGGCGAAGGAGGCGCGCTCGCGCAGGTCGCGGGCGTCGTCGACGCCGTTGTGGCTGGCGGCGTCAATCTCGACCACGTCGAGGCTGCCGGGCCCGCCGGTGGCCAGGTCGCGGCATGACGGGCACACCCCGCAGGGGGTGTCGGTGGGGAACTGCTCGCAGTTGAGGCAGCGCGCGAGGATGCGGGCCGAGGTGGTCTTCCCGCAGCCGCGCGGGCCGGAGAACAGGTAGGCGTGGGTGACGCGGTCGGCGCTCAGGGCCGCCATGAGCGGAGCAGTCACGTGCTCCTGCCCGATGACGTCCTGGAAGGTGTCGGGCCGGTAGCGGCGGTAGAGGGCGGTGGTCACAGTCCGACTCTAAACGCGAGGGCCGACACGATGCGACGTCGTGAACGTTGCCGATCGCTCACTGGAGGGATCGGCTCACCGACGCCGGTGGCGATGGGCGCGACGACGCCGCCCACGAGGGCGGGTCCGGAGCCAGTGCCCGGCCCGGCCGAACCGAGATCCCGGCCCGGGCTTGGCCGACTCCGAACGCACCGATTACTCGGTGCCGAGCTCGGCGGTCAGCTCGTTGCCGAAGGCGGCAAGCTCCTCAACACTGATGAAACTGACGTCCGACGTGATCACCACCGTTCCGTCGGTAGTCTGCAGGTAGCAGACGGGATTGTCGGATCCAGGATTGGTGCCACACAAGCCGGTGCCGCCGGGCACCGTGTTGCTCAGGTTCTCAATCGCGCCCGCGTAATCCATACCCTCCCTGAACTCGACACTGATGGAGTCGAAGACGCCGTCCTCTTCATGGAGCTTGTACTGATCCGCGACTCCGTCATTTCCGGTGTTGGTGTAGTCGCCCACCTTCTCGGGCAGGTCCCGACCGGCCATGGCAGAGATCATGACGCCCTCGGGAGCCGGGGTGGCCTCGGCCGCCGAGTCGGCATCGGAGTCACCATCCGCGTCCGTGGACTCGGTGGCGTCGGCGTTAGTGGATTCCTTGACGTCCGGGGATGCCAGACCGTCCGGTGCCACGGTGGTCTCCACGGCGACGGCCTCGCTCGACGCCGAGGACTCGTCTGTGGACGTGGTGGAGTCCGAGGAGCCGCAGGCGGCCAGCGTCAGCGCAAGGCTTCCGGCGAGTAGCAGGGATGTGGCGGCAGAGCGAATATTGCGGTTGTGCATCTTTTTCAGGTCCATGCCTGCACCATAGGGGGATGCACCGCCCATGTCGATGGGTAGTAGGCACCTACGCCGCTGCGGTGTCGACTGGGGGTCGCAACCACGTCCGGGTGCGCATCAGGACCCCTCGTGCACCCGCCAGAGCCCGCTTACCCTTGCTACCTTCCGGTCCTGGGGGATTCACTGGATGACGCCGCACGAGGGGCCGACCCAGAGCATACCTGATGCCGACAGCCGGAACGAAAAACCATCCCACCCACCCACCTCGCCGAAACCGGCACTAATGACGTGCCCAAACCGGCACTAATGACGTGTCGAGACCGGTCGATGTGGTCACGGACGGGGATCCGACCACGCACACCCAGCGCCGGCACGGCACCGTTCATCCGGACATCATTGACAGCTCCCGTTGGACCGTCATCGCGCGGTTGGACCGTCTCAGCCGCTGGCTCAGGCAGTCCAACCGGGCGTAGGCAGTCCAAGCGCTGGTGGCTGGCAGGCAGTCCAAGCACCGCCGGCGAAGACGCCTCGCGCCTGCGCATGAGACCTCGTTTGGACAGGACCTCACATGAGCGCGAGCCTGCGTCGCCACACATCCTCGGCCGCGCCGCTCCGTCACCGCGGGCCACCGAAGTCCCCGGCGTGACCGATGCCACCGCTACAGGTTGGCGCAGAGGGCGCATCGTCCGATATATTCCCTTGTCGCTGCACGTGGTCGGCTGACTGCGGGCCGCACCTGGAGGATTCGCCTAGCGGCCTATGGCGCACGCTTGGAAAGCGTGTTGGGTGCAAGCCCTCGGGGGTTCGAATCCCCCATCCTCCGCCACCAGAATCCCCGGAGCTCTAGCGGTTCCGGGGATTCTCTTTTTCCTTCTGTCAACACTCCTGTCAACACCGCGCCCTCGCAACCACCCCGCTTTTCCTAGGGCCTTCACAGCCGTGCACGGGAGTCTTTCCAGGCCCCTCGGGTTCCATAGTTGTTGCCGCCGGGCGGAACGGGTCACGAGGGAATGGGGAGCCCAGTGACTGCCCCGCCTCCGAGACGGAACGGGTCCATGGGAGCCCGTATCGCGTCGTCCCGGCGAAGGAGGACCGCCCCTCGGGACCGGGAATCCCGAGGGCATCGAGCACCTCGTTGCGGTGGTCTGTGGGCCGGGCTTGGCGCCCGGCCCACAGACCACCGGCTTTGTCTCGGCCCACCAGAGCGGGAGATGAGTCACGTTTTTGCATAGGCCCTCCGGGGCACTTATGTGTCAGCCTAGAGCCATGCGTTGTTCCCTCTCTGTGCTCGCTGTCCCTGCCGCACTGCTGCTCATGCTGGGGGTGACGGCCTGTCAGGGGCAGAGCTCTACCCCGACCAGCACCGCCACGGCGGCAGTGACATCAACCGCGTCTGCCGTGCCGAGCAATGC
>NZ_JAWDJJ010000186.1:0-34291 GCF_032465695.1 Actinomyces sp. MRS3W | reverse complement strand
CTCCAGGGCGGTTCGGAAGGGCTCGTCGCCGTCGTAAGCCTCCAGGCGGGTGGTGGGGTTCGCGTCGCGCGGGTCCTCCGCCTCGTCACCAGAGACGACGCGGCGCACCCGGCTCAGGGTGCGGGTGGCGAGCGTGGGGGCGGGCCCGTCGTCGCCCGCGTCCCGACGGCGCTCGGCCAGGCGCTCGCGTATGTCCGCGACCGTCTTGCCGGAGATGACCAGGGCCGAGAAGATGATGAGCAGCACGAACAGGATGACCGCACCGACCGCACTGAACAGGGTGGCCAGCGGGTAGCCAACGACCCAACCGAGCAGTCCCCCGGCCTCCTCCAGGGGCGCGATGCCGTAGTCGAGGGACGGGTTGCCGGAGCACACCTGGATGATGCCGGTCACCCCGGTCAGCACCCCGAGGCAGCCGACCCCGATGCGCACGCCCCCGGAGCCGAGACGGCGGGCGCGCAGCATGGCAATGCCCAGACCCACGAGCAGCAGCGGCACCGTGATGCCGAGGACACCGAGCGGCCCGGCGGCGATGTGGTGCAGGACGCTGCCGGCGGCACCGGAGATGCCGAACCACTCGCGCAGGCCGATGACGACGGCGAGCGCCAGGACAACGAAGGCCCAGCCGGTGCGGCGATAGCGTCCGCCGGACGGCTGGGAGGGGGGCGGCGAGGTCTTGGTGCGACGATTGGCCATGGTGCTCGCAACGCTACCCGCGCGAGCCGGGCCGGGGCGGCCTGCCACGCCGGGCTACTCGCGCAAGAGCGCGTCGATCTCGTCTCGACGGGGGGCGCGGGCGGGCCCGATTCGGCTGACCGCCTCGGCGGCGGCAGCGTTGGCACGGCGCGCAGCGGTGACGACGTCGAGGCCGTCCATGAGGCCGACAACGAGCACCCCGGTGTGGGTGTCCCCCGCGCCGGTGGTGTCCACCACGTCCCGGGCGAAACCGGGAACCTCGATGCGGTCGCCGCCTACCGGCCACATGACGCAGCCGTGCACTCCGGTGCGCCGCACCAGCAGGCCGTCGGGGCAGGCGCGGCGCAGGGCCTCGGGGCTGCCCAGGCGGGCGGTCAGCTGGGTGACTTCGAAGTGGTTGCCGGTCAGCAGCGTGGTGCGCCGCAGAATCGGCAGCAGCACGTGGTCGGGGATTTCCGGCTGGACAGGCCCCAGATCGACGACGAGTCCCACCCCCTCGGGCAGGTCCAGCAGCCAGGAGGTGAGCGGTTCCTGGCTCGAGTGGTGGACGAGGTCGTAGCCGGTGGCGTACACCCAGTCGCCCTCCTCGAGCTCGAGACGCTGAAGGTCCTCCAGCTGCGGTTCCGCCTCGACGCCTTCGGTGGTGATGAAGGTGCGTCGGCCACTGGGCTCGATGAGGGTGGTGCAGGTGCCGATGTCACCAACCAGTTCCTCGACCAGCAACTCGACGCCGTCGTGCATCATGGTTTCGCGCACCTGGGCGGAGTTGGGGCCGGTGCCGAGGGTGGCGGCGAGCGCGGCGGGCAGGCCCTGCCGGGCGACCGCGGAGACGACGGTGTAGCCTCCGCCGACCGTCGGCCCGGCAGAGGTGGCGGTGACGGCGCCCCCGGGCGCGGGAATGCGTTCGACGTGCAGGGGCAGGTCGATGAGCACGGAGCCGGTGGAGATGAAACAGGCCGGCCGACGCATGGCCTTGTGTCCGTTCTCCTCGCGGGTCAGTCGGTTACGTCGCCCGTTCATGCTTCGATGACCACCGGGACGATCATGGGGCGACGGCGCAGTCGGCGCCCCACCCACCGGCCCAGGGTGCGGCGCATGACCTGTTGCAGAGAGTGGGCGTCGGCGTTCCCCCGGTCCAGGGCGTCGGCGAGTGCGTTGGTGACGTCGGGCAGGACCTCGTCGAACACCGAGGGGTCCTCGGCGACGCCGCGGGCCTGGATGTCCGGGCCGGCCAGGATCGTGCCGGTGGAGGTCTCCACCACGGCGTAGACGGAGACGAAGCCCTCCTCGGACAGGATGCGGCGATCCTTGAGTTCGGTCTCATCGATCTCACCGATGGAGGAGCCGTCGACGTAGACGTAGCCGCAGGGCACGGCGCCGACGATGCGGGCCTTGCCGTCCATGAGGTCGACGACGACGCCGTCCTCGCACAGCATCACCCGCTCCGGATCCACCCCAGTCTTGACCGCGAGTGCCCCATTGGCCACGAGGTGGCGAATCTCGCCGTGAATCGGCATGACGTTGCGGGGGCCGACGATGTTGTAGACGTGCAGGAGCTCCTCGGAGGAGGCATGTCCGGATACGTGCACCTTGGCGTTGCCCTGGTGGACCACGCGCGCGCCCAGGCGCATGAGTTGGTTGATGACCCGGTAGACGGAGTTCTCGTTGCCGGGGATGAGGGAGGAGGCGAAGATGACGGTGTCGCCGGGCTCGACGGTGACGCTGTGGTGCTCGCCGTGGGCCATACGGGACAGGGCGGCCATGGGCTCACCCTGGGAGCCGGTGACCATGAGCACGCGCTGCTCCGGCGGCAACGACTTCAGGTCGCGGGCGGCAACGAGCACGCCGTCGGGAACCTTGAGGTAGCCGCGTTCGGCGGCGATGCCCATGTTGCGGATCATGGACCGGCCAATGAGGGCCACCCGGCGGCCGTGGAGGGCGGCGGCGTCGAGAACCTGCTGGACGCGGTGAACGTGGCTGGCGAAGGAGGCGACGATGATCTGCTGGTCGGATTCGGCGAAGACGCCGTCCAGCACCGGGCCGATCTGGTTCTCATGCCCGATCATGCCCGGGACTTCGGCGTTGGTGGAGTCGACGCAGAACAGGTCCACGCCCTCATCGCCGAAACGCGCGAAGGAGCGCAGGTCGGTGATGCGTCCGTCAATGGGCAGGGAGTCGACCTTGAAGTCTCCGGTGATGAGCACCGAGCCGGCCTCGGTGCGGATCATGGTCGCCATGGCGTCCGGGATCGAGTGGTTGACGGCGACGAATTCGAGGTTGAACGGGCCGTAGGACACTTCCTCGTGTTCCTCGACGACCCGCAGCACCGGGCGGATGTGATGCTCGGAGAGCTTGGCCGCGACAAAGGCGAGGGTGAGGTCGCTACCGATCAGGGGGATGTCCCGCCGCAGCCGCAGCAGGTAGGGCACGCCGCCGATGTGGTCCTCGTGGCCGTGGGTCAACACCATAGCGACGACGTCGTCGAGGCGGTCCTCGATGTAGGTGAAGTCAGGCAGGATGAGGTCAACGCCGGGCTGGTCCTCCTCGGGGAAGAGGACACCACAGTCGACGATGAGCAGCTTGCCCTCGACCTCGAAAACGGTCATGTTGCGTCCGACCTCGCCGAGTCCTCCCAGGGGGGCGATGCGCATCGCTCCGTCGGGAAGCGGGCCGGGGGCGCCGAGTTTGGGGAAGTTGGTCACGGCGGCGAGTGTAGCCACTTGCGCCGCCCCGGTGTGTCCCGCGGGCGCGCTTGGGCCGGACCGCAGCAAAAAACCCGGCCCATCGGACCGGGTTGCGCCTGGCTTGCGGAAAGCCCTGGCTGATGTGCGTGGTACCCCGTACCGGATTTGAACCGGTGCTGCCGCCGTGAGAGGGCGGTGTCCTGGGCCGCTAGACGAACGGGGCCTGCCAGCAGGTTCGTTGAAGAACCGTGGCTCGTACCCCGTACCGGATTTGAACCGGTGCTGCCGCCGTGAGAGGGCGGTGTCCTGGGCCGCTAGACGAACGGGGCTTGGATATTGAGTTATACGAGGTGCGAAGCGCACGTAGTTCCCCCATCAATGATGGAGATCATGACGCAACAGCGACGCACTCGGCTGGGGTACCAGGACTCGAACCTAGAATGGATGAACCAGAATCACCTGTGTTGCCAATTACACCATACCCCAAGAGATTGGTGCACCCGCGCGGGTTAGGCCCGGGCAGCGATCGGTAATCTACACGGCCCTCTCCCCAACGCCAAGTCAGATCGCCGTGAGTGCAGCCACACCCGCGCCAGCGACGGGTACGGCATGGGTACAGCATGGGGAGCACTCCCCCAGCAAAAGGGCTGCGCCTGCAACCCCATCCACCCTAGACTGCCGTTATTCGAGCTATATCCCCTACTCCCCCGCGGAGATAACGATGCCTTCCTCCCGCCTCCTCACGCCCCGTCGCGCCGGGCGCGCACTCGCCGCGACACTGTGCCTTGCTTCCGCCCTCGCGCTGGGCGCCTGCCAGTCCGGGTCCGGTCATGCCTCCGCCGACTCCACGGCGTCGGGCGGCTCCGGCCTGTCCCAGCGCGAGTCGGCCACGCCCGCACCAACACAGGCAGCCCCGACCGCCACGGCGACGTCGGGCACCGGCCTGTCCGCACGCGGCTCCGACGCCCCGGCGCCCACGTCCGCCCCAAAGGAGACGGAGGAGCCATGGACCCCGCCGTCGCTTAAGTTCTACAACGAGGACACCTCCGTGTGGTACCAGGACGACTCCGTGGTCAACCTCGACGCCGTCTCCGAGAACGGCAACATTGAGGGATACCGCACCCACAGCGGCAGGTGCATCGGCTACGAGACCCGCGATATCTCCGAGAACATCCACAACCTGGGCCTCGACGACGACACGATGAGTTCGCTGCTGGTTCCGGTGAGTGATTCCATCATCACCGACTACAACGAGACCGGCCGAGAGACTCTCGACCTCGTGCGCGACGACGGCGGCACCATGGAGGGCTACTCCGTGACCTGGACCGGCACCCTCAATTACGACGACGGCACCACCGAGCCCGCCGAGGGGTACAAGTTCGCCCGCGCCGTCGGCGACGCCGGACTCGACTTCAGCGTTGAGGTCATCTGCGCGAGCGGCTCCAACATCTCCGCCGACCAGTGGCACACGATCCTGTCCGGTATCCGCATTGAGGGCCTGAAGGCCGGCAAGATGAGCTGACGCCGCGGCCACGAGCCCAGCTCCCAACGCCGCTCGCGCCGCCAGAGCGGACCGTGCGAACTACCACCCCGTGCGCCGGACGCGGGGCGGGCCGCAAGCCCCGGTAGCACACGCCCTCGCCTCATCAACACGCATTTGCCTCAAAGACACGAGTTTTGGAGCTTTGCAGGTGTTTAAACCGTGCAAAGCTCCAAAACTCGTGTATATGAGACGAACTCGTGTTCGTGACGCTCACTCATGCGCCCGGCACTAGCGCGCCGTCGTCCACAGGCACAGTTCGTGCACCCCTCATCCACAAGGCTCGATATGCCCGATGGCGCCGTACGAAGACGGGGCACAGGATCGGCACATGGACGCCTTCCCGACCCCGCCGTTGCTCCCGCCGGTCACCTTGTCGGCGGCAAGTAACCTGCCACATCTAGCGCATCGACCCGGACTCGTTCGGCTCATGCGCGGCGTGTACTACCGCCCCTCCGATGCGCCCGAAGTGTGGCAGCAGAAGCGTGAGGTCAGCCTTGCACGTTGCCGGGGCGCCTGGGACACACGCCGCAATGCGCTCGCTCTGACTCATGAATCCGCCGCTCTGCTCCATGGTCTCTGGGTTCGCGACCCGGAACCGGATGTGTGGATCGCGCTGCCGCGACGTCCGTCGTCGACCACCGTCGCCCTGCCCGGACTGGAGTTCCGGCGCGGTCGGCCGCCCCGTCCCAATTCGGCTGGCGCAGGTGCGCGGTTCGCGCGGCTGCGGCGCCGGCGAATGCTCATTCCAGCCGAGCAGCTAGTAGCCATCCAAGGCATCGTTGTGACCGACCTGATGAGAACCGCGGTCGATTGCGCCTTCGACCTGCCCGCGTGCCGATCCATCACCATTATCGACTCGGCTATGCGTGCTCTTGTGCGCCCAGACCGTCGCGATCTTGCCGGTGCGCGGCAACGTTGGCAGCAGGTTCGTGCCCAGTTTCTACAGGCGATTGCGGAGCAGGGGCCGCGCAAGGGGGCGGGGCGAGCGCGGGCGGTGGCACAGATTGCCAGTCCCTTCTCGGAGTCTCCGGGTGAGAGCGTGGTGCGCTGGCAGGTGGAAGCATTCGGGCTGCCGTCTCCGGTACTGCAGCAGCGCGTAGATATTTCCAGTCAGGGACGCAGCTTCTTCCTTGACCTCGCCTGGCCCGCACTGCGAATCGCCGCGGAGTACGACGGCCGCGACAAGTACGCAGTGACGGGCACCACCTGGGACGAGAAGATCCGCCAAGACCTCATTCAGGAGTCATCCCACTGGACGTTCAAACGCTTCACAGCCGAGCACCTGCGCGACGCAGACCGACTCGGCCAAGACGTGCTGGCGATGTTCCCCGCCGTCGTGATCGCCGAAGCCCGACGGCGTCGAGCACTGTGGGATTGAGATCCCGACGCAGGCGCGGGCCCGAGCGCGCCGTCGGCCTTGTCGTCAGTCCAGGCGGGCCCGAAGGGCGCGCAGGCGGGCCAGGGAGGAGTCTGCCCCCAGGATCTCCATGGACTCGAACAGCGGCGGGGACACCTGTCGACCGGTCACGGCCACGCGCAGCGGACCGAAGGCCAGCCGCGGCTTGATTCCCATGCCGTCAACGATCGCCTTGCGCAACGCGTCCTCAAGCACCTGGGTGTGCCACTGCCCGGGCTGCGCCGCCAGCGGCTCCAGGGTGGCGATGGCGGTGTCCAGCACCTGCGGAGCGGAGTCCTTGAGCCGGGCGACGGCCCGCTCGTCAACTTCAAGTGCGGCGTCGTCGACCAGTAGGAAGCCGAGCATGTCACGAGACTCGCGCAACAGCTGGATGCGGGTCTGGATGAGCGGAGCGGCGGCGGTAAGGATCTCCTGCTCGCGTGCAGTCAGCCCGGAGAATGTGGCGGCGCTGACCAGCGGGCGGGCTGTCCACTCGGGGTCGGCCGGGTCGGGGTAGAGATCGGCGAGGTAGGGCACCAGGCGGTCACGGAAGTCCTCAAGCTCGAGCCGCCGCAGATGCTCGGCGTTGATGGCCTCGCACTTCTTGGGGTCGAAGCGGGCCGGGTTGGGGTTGACATCGCGGATGTCGAAGGCACCGACCATCTGCGCGGGTGTGAACACATCCTCGTCCTTGGACAGGGACCAGCCCAGCAGGGCGAGATAGTTGAGCAAGCCCTCCGGGGCCATGCCGCGGAAGCGGTGGACGAGCAGATTGGACTCGGGATCGCGCTTGGACAGCTTCTTGTTCCCCTCCCCCATGACGTAGGGCAGGTGACCGAACTCGGGGACCGTCTGCGCCCGGCCGATGTCCATGAGGGCGCGATACAGGACCACCTGCCGCGGCGTGGAGGAGAGCAGGTCCTCGCCACGCAGCACGTGGGTGATGCCCATGGCGGCGTCGTCGACGGGGTTGACCAGCGTGTACAGCGGGTCGCCACCGGCGCGCACGACGACGTAATCGGGTACGGAGCCGGCCTTGAAGGTGACCGGACCGCGCACCAAGTCGTTGAAGGTGATGTCCTCATCCGGCATGCGCATGCGCAGCACGGGCTGGCGGCCCTCGGCGCGGAATGCCGCCTTCTGTGCCTCGGTGAGGTTGCGGTCATAGCCGTCGTAGCCGAGTTTGGGGTCCTCACCGTTGGCGCGGTGGCGGGCCTCGACTTCGGCGGGCGTGGAGAAGGACTCGTACAGGTAGCCGGCCTCAAGCAGTTCGGCGGCGACCTGCCGGTACAGCTCGGTGCGCTGAGACTGCCGGTAGGGGGCATGAGGGCCTCCCTTGACCACGCCCTCGTCCCAGTCCAGACCGAGCCAGCGCAGCGAGTCGAGGATAGCCTCGAAGGACTCCTCGGAGTCGCGGGCGGCGTCGGTGTCTTCAATGCGCAGCACGAAGGTGCCGCCGGTGTGACGCGCATATGCCCAGTTGAACAGGCAGGTGCGCACCATGCCGACATGTGGCGTACCCGTGGGTGAGGGGCAGAAGCGAACACGAATCGGCGCGGAGCCGGAGGCAGGCTGGGTAAAGGCCGGGGCCTTGGAGGTGTCGTCACTCATGATGGGCCAACCCTAGCGCCCCGGCGCCCTCTCCCCGCACCGACCCCGCTGCTGGAAGCGCGTCCGCCCACGCTGGGCCACTGCTGGAGGCACGCCCGCCGTCGAGCCGGACAGCACCATCGGGCGGGCAGGCCTCCCCATGGCGCCCGCCACCGCGCCCGGATAACGTATGTAGCACCCCGCCATCCGATCTCAGGAGCACCCCATGAACACGACAACCATCCGGCCGACGTCCGTCGTCCGCCGTGGCGCGGTGGCGCTGCTGGCACTCGGACTCGCACTGCCCGGCATTGCGGCCTGCGACGACGAGGTTCCGGTCACCACCGCCCCTGAGACCAAGCAGTCGGAGCCGGCCGAGCCCGAGGAGACCGACTCCCCCGAGCCCGATCCCTCTGCAACCGCCGCCGACGACGCGCCAGTCACCGGCCTCAACCCGCTGACCCGTCCGAGCGACGAACCCGTTGATGAGGACGATGCCTATGCCGGTTCGGCCTACTGGGAGTTCCCCATCTCGGTTGACGGCTGGTACGCGTACACGATCGATGAGGACGGAGTCAACGAGATCGACTCCAAGAACAGCAACTGCCTGTACCGCAGCGGGCAGTACTACTACGACGAGTCTGACTACGGCGACGCGGAGGAGACGCAGTACCAGGCGGACTCCTGGGCGGATTACCTCGAGGGCGAGTTCAGCAACGTCAGCTCCGAGCAAGCGGTGTCCACCGCGATCACGGACTCTGCCGGCAACCCGGTGGAGATGATCATGATCGATGCGCAGTACACCGATGATGACAATGACATGGACATCAGGTCGATCATCTGGCTGCGCGTGTTCTCCACCATGGAGACGCCCACCATGCTGACTCTTCACTACACCTGCGAGGTCGGAGACTACGACAAGACCGAGCTTGAGGACCTCACCTCCCAGACGCATATCGTCAACCCCGGACCGGCGAAGATGGAGGACGGTGTCCCGAGCAGTTCCTCCACCAGCAAGGACGACATGGTGTGACAGTGGCGAGTTGACGCGGCACTGTCGGTCAATTCCGCTTGGCCTCGCGGCGCCCCGGACCACACGGTACGGGGCGCCGCGCCGTATTCCGGCAGGCCCGGCCACGCCAGCAGCGCAGGCCGCAGTCGCCTTCATAGACTGCCGTCATGACCGTCCCGGACTCCGCCCCCGTACCCGCATCCGCGTCCGACTCTGCTTCCGCCCCAGTCTTTGACGCCGCCCGCACGGTTGCCGCCTTCGACGCCCTAACCCCAGAGGTGATGCGGCGACGCGGTTCGCTCAAGTGGACCATGTACCCCGGTGATGTCATCGGGGCTTGGGTGGCGGAGATGGACTTGGGGACGGCGCCGTCGGTGACCGCGGTGCTGCAGCGGGCGGTGACGGACGGCTCGTACGGCTATATGCCCCCGCAGGTCGCTCAGGCAGCCCGGGAGGAGACCGCCCGCTTCCAGCAGGAGGCCTTCGGCTGGCAGGTGCCGGTGGAGGATGTGAGCCTGCTGCCGGATGTGCTCTCGGCTCTGGGGGCGGTCATCGCTTACCACACGCGTCCGGGCAGCCCGGTCATTGTGCCGACGCCGGCCTACATGCCCTTCCTGTCCTATCCGGGCTTGTATGGGCGCGAGTGCGTGCAGGTGCCTGCGCTGTCTCCGCAGCGCGATGGCGGCGGCGCGTGGGCGCTGGATCTGAACCGCATTGAAGCGGCCATGGCCGCTGGCGCCGGTCTGCTGGTGCTGTGCAACCCGTGGAATCCGGTCGGGCGGATGCTGTCCCCCGCCGAGCTCGACGCCGTCGCCAAGCTGTCCGCGCGCTACCGCGTGCCGGTCTTCGCCGATGAGATCCACAGCTCGCTCATTCTGGAGCCGGGGGCGACGCATACGCCCTACGCCTCACGGCCGGGTGCCGACCCCGACCTGGCCTTCACCGCTACCGCTGCTTCCAAGGGATGGAACGTTCCCGGGCTCAAGTGTGCTCAGCTCATCGCCTCCGCCGGTGCTCGCCGGGCCTGGGAGAACAGTCCCCTGTCCCAGCATCTTGCCAATGAGACGGCGGCGCTCGGCGCCCAGGCGGCGGCGGCCGCGCTACGGGACGGCCGGGAGTGGAACGCCTGCGTGCGCGGCTACCTGCACGCCAACTCCCAGCTCGTGGCGCAGGGGATGGCCGACGTGGACGGCGTGGAGGTGACGCTCCCCGCCGGCAGCTATCTGGCCTGGCTGGATTGCTCCGGCCTGGACCTGCCGGAGGGAGTGAGCCCAGCCGAGTTCTTCCAGCACGAACCGGGGGTCGCCATGAACGACGGCGCCAGTTTCGGCGCCGGCTACGAGTCCTTCTGCCGTCTCAACCTGGCCACCGGGCGCCGCATCGTCGAGGACATCATCCAGCGCCTGACCGACGCCGTCGCCCGCCTGCGGGCCTAAGGCGTGGTGGCCGCCGGGCGTCTACGGGTCCGTCGGGCGCCAGTCAGTGCGGGAGCCGGTCAGAGCTCAGCGACGCACGACGGGGTTGCCGAAGGAGCCGATACCGGTCACCTCGACCTCGACGCGCTGGCCGGCGCGGATCTCGCCGACGCCAGCGGGGGTGCCAGTCAGCACGACGTCGCCGGGCAGCAGCGTGAACACATGCGATACGTAGGAGATCAGCTCCGGGACGGAGCGGATCATGTCGGCGGTGTTGCCCTCCTGGACGACCTGGCCGTCCACCCGGGCGCGCACGACGGCGTCGGCCGGGTTGAATCCGCCGGAGCGGGCGGCGCCCGGCTCTGGGATCTCGATCCAGGGACCGAGCGGGCAGGAGGTGTCGAAGGCCTTGGCCCGCGTCCAGGTTTCATCGCTCCGCTGGCAGTCGCGGGCGGAGACGTCGTTGGCGACCGTGTAGCCCAGAATGGCTGCGGCGGCGGCCTCGGGTGAGGCGTCCTTGACCACCGACTTCACGACGACGGCCAGCTCGGCCTCGTAGTGAACCTCGCGGGACCAGTCGGGCAGCACGATCGGGTTGTCCGGGCCGATGACGGCGGTGTTGGGCTTGAGGAAGACAATCGGCTCTGCTGGCGCTTGGCTGCCCATTTCGGCGGCGTGGGCCGCGTAGTTCTTGCCGATACCCACCACCTTCGACCGCGGGATCACCGGAGAGACCAAGCGCGCCTCGCCCAGAGGCACCACTTCGCCCGTTGCCTCGGGAGGGGTGTACAGCGGGTCGCCCTTGAGTACGAGCAGGCGGCCGGAGGACTCACCGGAGGGGGTTCGATCATCTGCGGGCAGGCCGTCAACGATGCCGTAGTGGAGTTCGTCTCCCGTGGAGAAGCGTGCGATCTTCATGGGATGACCCTAGATCATTGATTCCAAGGGGTGCGGGGGTAGCCCCGTTCTGGTGGCGGTCGGAGTAAGACGCCGGAGGACTGGCCGCGGCACGCCGGAGCGAGCGGCACCCATGCCGGTGCCGGTGCCGGTGCCGGGCAGTGCCCGGCCGCTCTATTCACCGAAACCGGCACTAATAACATGCCGAAACCGGCACTTGTAACATGCCGAGACCGGCACTAATGACGTGCCGAAACCGAGCGAAGTTGCTGAGCAGCGCTGTGCTGGTGCTTGCATGGTGCGGCTGCGATCAATGACCGTGACGTGGCGCGACGAGCCTACGGTGGATGCGCGTGAGCCGGGACCGGGAGCGTCATTGTCGCAAACGGTGACAAACGAGCCCGCGCTGGTTGGACACAGTTCACAGAACGTTGCAATAACGCCATTCGGGCGCGCGGCTCCAGGGCGTTTCGCAGCGTTTGTCACCATTTACGACAATGCCGACCACAACAACCACCCCCGGGGCGGCACCCCGCAGGACACGCCACTCGGATACAGGAGGAAACCTCTCCTCAAGATCCGCCCCCGCACACCCCGATGTTTCCCCCGTCTCGTCTACTACGCCACTTCACCGTTGGGTACGCCGGTTAGGGGTCTGCTGAAGGCCTCGAAAGCCTTCAGCAGACCCCCAAGTGGCGTAGCAGACCCCGAACAGGCGTAGTAGGCACAGCCGCGAGTCCAGCACCAACCGCCACGACACACCTATGGGATATAGGACCGAATCCCAGCCACGACGAGACGAATCCCCCGGCCGACACCCCGAGACTTAGCCCACCCTCAGCAACTTCACTCGGTTTCGGCACGTCATTAGTGCCGGTTTCGGCGTGTTATTAGTGCCGGTTTCGGTGACAGGAGGGCACGCGCCAGCCGGCGCGCCCCGCCTCGCCCGGCGCGCCCCGCCTCGCCCGACTCGTCCTGCCTCGCCCGACGCCGGCACGCCACGCACCAGTCGGCACCGGCACGCACCTTTGCGATCAATCATCTAGCCCCGCAGGACTGAGGCAGCCGTGAGTGTCGGCTGATGAACCGTCGTCGTCCCCGTGAGCGGGCGGTCAGTCCAGTAGCAGTCAGGGGCGTAGGAGTGGACCCAGGGTCGTCCCCGTGAGCGGGCCGTCAGTCCTGACGCGTGATAACCGATTCGGGCTGCCGCTCGGCGGCGGCCTTCTCGGTCCAGACGTTTCCGGGCAGCACGCCGGGCAGGTTGGGGTTGTCGGTGGCTACGAAGTAGACAATGTCGCGCTGACCGGCCTCGATCTCTCGCTTCTGCTGCTCCCAGTCGCGCAGGGCTCCGAAGGCCCATTTACCGAGGAGCACCACCGAGATGATGTTGATGATGGCCATAACCCCCATGGCAACGTCGGAGAGGTTCCACACGAAGGACAGCGACGCCACTGCACCGAGCGCGGTGGCCACGACGATCATGGCGCGCACACCGTAGTGGCTGCGCCCCATGCCACGCAGGAAGTCCATGTTGACCTCCGCGTAGGCGTAGTTGCCCAGCAGCGATGAATACGCGAAGACGAAGACCACGGCCGCCATCAAGTACTGCGCCCAGGGCCCGAGCACGGCACTGACGGAGCTGACGGTCAGGGTGCCGGCGGCGTCGATGTCGGCGGTGGCCGGGTTATAGACGCCGGATAGCAGAATGATGAGCGCGGTGGCCGTGCACACCACGATGGTGTCGACGAACACGCCCATGGACTGGATGAAGCCCTGCTGCACGGGGTGGTGCACGGTGGCGGTGGCGGCCGCGTTGGGGACCGAGCCCTCACCGGCCTCGTTGGAGAACAGGCCGCGCTTGATGCCGTTGAGGGTGGCGGCCAGGAAGCCGCCGCCGAGTCCCCACAGTGCCTGGTCCACGCCGAAGGCGCCCTTGAAAATGGACACCAGGGCGGCGGGGATGGCGTCGAGGTTGAGCACGAGGATGACGATGGCGATGATGACGTAGACGAGCGCCATGAGCGGCGCCAGCCACTCGGTGATCGCGGCGACCCGCTTGATGCCTTTGAAGACGACGGGCGTGGTGATGAGCACGAGCACGACGGCGGTCACCCACGGCTCAATGTTGAAGGTGCCCTTGAGGACGTTGGAGATGGCGTTGGCCTGGGTGGCCTCGTAGGCGAAGCCGAACACGAAGGTGATGACGACGGCGAAAATACTCGCCAGCGTCTTGGAGCCCAGACCCTTATGGATGTAGTAGGCGGGACCGCCGCGGAAGGTGCCGTCCGGGTGGGCCACCTTAAACAACTGGGCGAGCGTGGACTCCACGAAACCGGTGGCCATGCCCACCAGGGCCACGATCCACATCCAGAACACGGCGCCCGGCCCGCCCATGGTGATGGCGATGGCGACGCCGACGATGTTGCCGGTGCCCACGCGGGAGGCCAGTCCGACGGTGAAGGCCTGGAAGGAGGACATGCCCTCGCCCACATCGCCGCGAGAGGAGGTGATGGCCCGCAGCATCTGCGGGAACAGACGCAGCTGCAGCCCGCGCGTGCGCCAGGTGAACCACAGTCCTGCGGCGATGAGCAGCCAGGCGAGCAGGTCCCCGTAGAGGTGGTCGGAGACGGTCTCGAGCGCGGCGGCGGGGCCGTCGAAGAAGCCGGCGGTCGGCAGGAGCATAGGGTTCACAGCGGAGTCTCCGGGCGTTGTCGCGGGTGCGTCCATGGGCTGAGCGCACAGGTTCTACTACTTCTGCTACACAGCAGAAACGCAGTCAGGCTAGGGCACACTGTATTTCAATTTGAGGTCATGGCCTGTGCCGTGCGTCCCAAAACCGACGTGTTATTCGGCCCAGACATCGCCTGGCAGCGCTCCGGGAAGGTGCGGATTTCCGTCGGCGACGAAGCGGACCGCGGCGGTCGGCATGCGACCGGAGCGCACATAGCGGCGCTGGGCCTCCCAGTCGCGCAGAACACCGAGCGCCCAGGGAGTCAAGACGACCAGCGCAATGAGGTTGAGCACCGCCCCGATGCCGAGCAGCACGTCAGCAAGCGTCCATACGGTGGTCAAGGCAGCCCCGCCTCCGATAAAGGCGCAGACGACGGCGGCGATCCGCAGCGCCGTCGTCACCCAGGGCGTGCGGGTCAAGTAGTCCAGACACACCTCGGCGTAGGAGAAGGCGCCCAGGATTGTGGAGTAGGCGAGCACGAGCACCAACAGCGTCATTGGCCAACTCGTCCACTCCCCCAGGGTATGGCTGATGGCCGTTTGGGTGAGGGTGCCGGAGATATTCGGATCTCCGACGCCGGTGACGCCGGGAGTGTAGAGCGTCCCGTCGCTGCGCCCAGCAATGAGGATGGCCAGGGCGGTGGCCGTGCACACGAACAGCGTGTCCACAAGGACGCCGAAGACCTGCACGAATCCCTGCTGGGCGGGGTGGGCAACGGTGGCGGAGCCGGCAGCGCAGGCGGATCCGCCCAGGCCGGCCTCGTTGGAGAACAGGCCACGGCGCACACCGTTGAGCAGTGCCGCCGCAACGCCGCCGGCGGTGCCTGCCAAGCCCGAGCGCAGCTCAAAGGCACCGGCGAAGATGTCGCCAACGGCGTAGGCGGCCTGGATGGGATGGGTGACGATAATGGCCAGGACGAGGATGAGGTAGAGGACCGCCATGATGGGGGCGATCCATTCGGTCACCCGCACCACCGAGCGCAGTCCGCCCAGCAGCACCGGGGCCACGAGCACAGTAACGATAACCGCGCCCTGCCAGGAGTTCATGCCGGTGGAGGCGCCGAGCGCCGCGGTCATGGCGTTGGCCTGCACCATGGGCATGGCCAGGCCGTTAGCGACCATGAACACGACGGCGAACACGCCACCGATCACCGGCAGCTTCAGGCCGCGCGCCATGTAGTAGGCAGGGCCGCCCCGATAGGTGCCGTCGCCGCGACGAACCTTGAACAGCTGTCCCAAGGTCGCCTCGACAAAAGCGGTCGCCGTACCGAGCAGGGCAACCACCCACATCCAGAACACGGAGCCCGGTCCGCCCAGGACCAGGGCCAGGGCGACGCCGACGATGTTGCCGGTCCCCACCCGGCAGGCGAGCCCCACCGCGAAGGCCTGGAAGGAGGAAATGCCGCCGGCGGCACCGGACCGGGAGGAGGCCACCGATAGCACCATCGACACCAGGTGGCGCAGCTGCAGGCCGCGGGTGCGGATGGTGAACCAGGCGCCCGCACCCAGGAGTAGCCAGATGAGGATGGAGCCGAACAGCAGGTTGGAGGCCCCGGAGAGCAGCTCGTTGATCGCGCGCATTGCTCAGCTCCCCTCTGCGCGCGGGGTGGTCGGTGGGACGACGGCGTTGATGTCGCCGTCGGCGGTCAGCGCAGCACCGCTGGTGGAGGGGACGGGCGCCTCCCAGACGCCCTCGCGCACGTCGCCGGGCAGGTAGGGGTTGGCGTGGCCGACGAAGACCGGGATCCTGCCGGCGGCTCGCTGGGCCTCATAGTCGCGCAGTGCCCCGCGCACCCACGGGAACAGCCGCACAATGACGACGAGGTTGATGACGCCGAGCAGCCCCAGGGCGATGTCGGTCAGCGCCCACACGATGGGGAGGGTGAGCACGGTGCCGGCGAAGGCGGCTGCGGTGAGGAGAATGCCGAAGGCCTGCTCGGCACGCTTCTCCCCGCCCAGGAAGTTGACGTTGACCTGGGAGTAGGAGTAGCAGCCCAATGCCGTGGAGAAGACCAGCACGAAGATGAGCACGACGATCGGCCAGGTGGTCCAGCCTCCCAAGTGCTCGGCGACGGCCTGCTGAGTGAGGACGGCGCCGACGAGCCCTTCGTTGCCGGGCTGGTAGGTGTCGGTGGCCAGCAGGATGAGCAGGCCGGTGGCGGTGCACACCAGGCCGGTGTCGACGAAGACGCCGAAGGCCTGGATGAGTCCCTGGCGCACGGGGTGGCTGACGGTGGCGGTGCCGGCGGCGTTGGGGACGGTGCCCAGGCCGGCCTCGTTGGAGAACAGACCGCGGCGCACGCCGTTGAGCAGCGCCGCCACAATGCCGCCGGCGGTGCCGAACAGGGCCTGGTCGACGCCGAAGGCGCCGCGGAAGATCTGCCCCAGCACGGTGGGAAGCTCGCCGAGGTTCATGAGGATGACCACGAGGGTGACCAGCACGTAGGCCAGGGCCATGAGCGGGGCGACGACCTCGGTGACGCGGGCGACGGACTTCAGGCCTCCCAGCACCACCGGGCCGGTGAGCAGGACGAGGGCGACGCCGACCATCCAGGGGGCGACCTCCGGGACGGTGGCGTTGATGACGGCGGCCAGCGAGTTGGTCTGCACCATGACCACGGTGACGCCGACGCTCACGATGCACAGGCCGGCGAAGATGCTGCCCCACAGCTTCGAGCCCAGCCCGTTCTTGATGTAGTAGGCGGGGCCGCCGCGGAAGGTGAAGTCGCGCCCGCGTTCCTTGAAGATCTGCGCCAGTGTGGACTCGGTGAAGCTGGTGGCCATGCCGACCAGCGCGACCACCCACATCCAGAACAGGGCGCCGGGGCCGCCGGCGACGATGGCGAGGGCGACCCCGGCGATGTTGCCGATGCCCACACGAGCGGCCAGCCCGACGGCGAAGGCCTGGAAGGAGGAGATGCCGCCGCCGGCGCCGGAGCGGGAGGTGGCGACGGCGCGCAGCATGGAGCCCAGGTGCCGCACCTGGACGCCGCGGGTGCGCACGGTGACGTACAGGCCCACCGCGATGAGTAGGGCGGCCAGGATGTAGGTGTAGAAGATGTCGTCAGCCTTATTGAGGGTGTTCTCAATGCTGGTGAGGTTCATTGTGGGCGCGGGCATCGAGGCTCCTTGCTGGTGGGGATTTAAGGGGCGGGATCAGTTCCAGACGTCGCCGGGGACGTCGCCGGGCAGATGGGGGTTGTGTTTACCGTGGAAGACGGGGGCGTCTACGCCGGCGCGGCGTTGCGCCTCCCAGTCGCGCAGGGCGCCCACGCCCCACTTGGACAGCAGGATGAGGGCGACGAGGTTGGTGACCGTCATGACGGCCATGGCGATGTCGACGGCGTTCCAGACGACGTCGAGGGAGAGTACGGCGCCAGCGGTGGCGGAGACGACCGAGACCACGCGCACCGTCCAGGTGGCCCACTTCTTGCCGCCGGTGAGGAAGGACATGTTGGTGTCGGAGTAGACGTAGGCGGCGATGATTGAGGAGTAGGCGAGCACGAAGATGAGCACGGCGATCGGCAGGATGGTCCAGCCGCCGAGCTCGTTGGCCACGGCCATAATGGTGAGGGTGGAGGGGTTGGCGCCGTCGGCGCCCCACACCTCGGGACCGGCGATGAGAATGACGAAGGCGGTCGCCGTGCACACCACGATGGTGTCGATGAACACGCCCAGGGACTGAATGAGTCCCTGCTGCACCGGGTGGGCGACGGTGGCGGTGGCGGCGGCGTTGGGGGCGGTGCCCTGCCCGGCTTCGTTGGAGAACAGGCCGCGCTTGGTGCCGTTGACGACGGCGGCGAGGATGCCGCCGCCCAGCCCGCCCACGAGCGGCTGCGGGGCGAAGGCCGAGGAGATGATGAGGCCGAGCACGTCGATGAACCGCCCCAGGTTCATCAGGCAGATGATGAACACGAGGACGATGTAGATGCCCGCCATGATTGGCGCCATCCACTCGGTCACGCGGGCGACCGTTCGAATGCCGCCGAAGATGACCATGGCGGTGAACACGAAGACGAGCGCGGCGATGACCAGTTGGGCGGCGGAGAAGCCACCAAAGCCCTCGATGGGGGCGTCGTTGCCTCCGCCGAAGGCGCCCAGCAGGGTGCCGGCCACCGCGTTGGACTGCACCGAGGTGATGATGAAGCCGCAGGTGACCAGGGTGATGACGGCGTAGATGCCTGCCATGAGCGGGCTTTTCACGCCGGAGCGCATGTAGTAGGCGGGGCCGCCCCGGAAGGAGCCGTCGTCGGCGCGCACCTTGAAGATCTGGGCGAGGGTGGCCTCGAAGAAGGCGGTAGCCATGCCGACCAGCGCCACGATCCACATCCAGAACACGGCACCCGGGCCGCCCATGAGCAGGGCGGCGGCCACGCCGAAGATATTGCCCACGCCTACCCGGGCCGCCAGGGAGATGGCGAAGGCTTGGAAGGAGGAGATGCCGCCGCGGGCGCCTCCGCGCGAGCCGGCCACCGCCCGGAACATAGAGCCGATATGCCGCACCTGGACGCCGCGGGTGCGGATGGTGAGGAACAGTCCGGTGCCGACCAGCACCCACATGGTGATGTGCGCGGTGATCCAGTCGGCGATGGTCAGCAGGTTGGCAGCAAGAGCGTCCATGGAGTAGTGGTGCCTTCCGCGTGGGGAGACGGGAACGCGCGGCATCATTCCACACTCTGCGCCGCGTCCTCCCACCCGTCCGCATATTCATACGCCAAAAGCGTCCCGCTGCCAGCCTCCGCGAGCGCGCGTGAGAGCATGGCGCCATGTCCTCTGCTGCTTCGGATACCGTCCCGGCGCTCAACGCGCTGCTCGACTCTCTCATCCCCGCCGATGATCCGGAGCGCATCCCCGAACCGGAGGACATCTACCTGGCCTTCAGCGAGTGGGCCGAGTCCACCGGTCGTCCCCTGTACCCGCATCAGGACGAGGCCCTCAGCGAGATCCTCTCCGACCGCCACGTCATCGCCGCCACCCCCACCGGGTCGGGCAAGTCGATGATCGCCCTGGCCGCACACACCGTCTCCCTCGCGCGCGGCGGCCGCTCCTACTACACGGCCCCGCTCAAGGCGCTGGTCAGCGAGAAGTTCTTCGAGTTGGTGGGCCTGTTCGGCGCGGACAACGTCGGCATGATCACCGGCGACACGTCCATTAATGCCGCCGCTCCCATCATCTGCTGCACGGCGGAGATCCTCGCCAACCAGTCCCTGCGCGAGGGCGAGCAGGCCGATGTCGACATCGTGGTCATGGACGAGTTCCACTACTACGCCGACCCGCAGCGTGGCTGGGCCTGGCAGGTGCCGCTCCTGGAGCTGCCGCAGGCGCAGATGGTGCTGCTCAGCGCCACCCTCGGTGACGTCTCCTTCTTCGTGCGGGACATGCGTGAGCGCACGGGCCGGGAGGTGGCGGTTATCGACGACGCCGTGCGTCCGGTGCCGCTGGAGTGGGAGTACGTGGTGGAGCCGATCGACGAGCTGCTGCATCGGCTGGTGGAGCAGGACAAGGCCCCCGCCTACGTCGTCCACTTCTCCCAGAAGGAGGCGGTTGAGCGCGCCACCAAGCTGCTGAGCGTGGATTTGGGTCTCAAGCGGCGCAAGGCGGAGCTGGCCGCGGCGATCGGTGACTTCCGCTTCGGCCGCGGCTTCGGGCAGACGCTCTCGCGCCTACTGCGCTCCGGCATCGGTGTGCACCATGCGGGCATGCTGCCCCGCTATCGGAGGCTGGTGGAGCGCCTGGCCCGCACCGGGCTGCTCGCCGTCATCTGCGGCACCGACACCCTGGGGGTGGGCATCAATGTGCCCATCCGTTCGGTGGTCATGACGAGCCTGGTCAAGTTCGACGGCGCTAAGGAGCGCCACCTCACGGCCCGGGAGTTCCACCAGATTGCCGGGCGGGCCGGCCGGGCGGGCTTCGACACGCGCGGGTATGTGATCGTGCAGGCGCCCGAGCATGTCATCGAGAACGCGCGCGCCCTGGCCAAGGCCGGCGACGACGCCCGCAAGCGCCGCAAGATCGTGCGCAAGCAGGCGCCCGAGGGGCGGGTCAACTGGACGGACAAGACCTTTGAGCGGCTGCGCGACGCCGCACCGGAGACGCTGACCAGCCAGTTCCAGGTCACCACCACCATGGTGCTCAACCTCATGGAGCGCGACGGCGACCCGGTGCACGCCATGGCCCAGTTACTCTCCCGCATCCACGAGCCGCCGGCCGCACGCCGTCGGCATGTGCGCCGGGCGGTGGAGATCTACCTGTCGCTGCGCACCGCGGGCGTGCTGGAGCACGTCTCCTCCGCACAGGCCGCCGCCGATGGGCGTCCCCGGCTGCGGCTGGCCGTGGACCTGCCCGACGAGTTCGCCCTCAACCAGCCGCTGGCGCCCTTCGCGTTGGCCGCCATGGATCTGCTGAACCTGGAGTCCCCCGAGCACACGCTCGACGTCGTCTCGGTGGTGGAGGCGACTCTGGACGATCCGCGTCCGCTGCTGTACGCCCAGCAGCGGCAGGCTCGTGGTGAGGCGATCGCGGCCATGAAGGCGGAAGGGATGGACTATGAGGAGCGCATGGCGGCGCTGGAAGACATCACCTGGCCGCAGCCCCTGGCCGATCTGCTCGCCCCGGCCCTGGAGATGTACAAGCAGTCCAATCCGTGGGTCGCGGAGTACGAGTTGAGCCCGAAGTCGGTGGTGCGCGACATGGTGGAGAACGCCATGACCTTCTCGGACCTCATCTCCCGCTATGACCTGGGGCGCAGTGAGGGCGTGCTGCTGCGGTATCTCACCGATGCTTACCGGGCGCTGCGGCAGGTGGTGCCCGATGAGCACCGTACCGATGAGGTGCGCGAGCTCATCGACTGGCTGGGCGACCTGGTGCGCGCCGTCGACTCCTCCCTGTTGGATGAGTGGGAGGCGCTGGGGGCCGCTCAGGACGGGCACGCCCAGGCGGGGGCGGCGCTGCTCAGCCAGGAGCGGGCCGAGGGCGCGTCGGGGGCGGAGCGGGCTTTCGGCGCCGACGCCGACGGCAAGCTGGCCTTGACCCGCAACCGCCACGCCTTTCGGGTGGCGGTGCGCCGGGAGATGTTCCGCCGGGTGGAGCTCATGGCCCGCGACGACGTCGAGGGGCTGGGACGGCTCGATGCCGCTTCCGGCTGGGGCGAGGACCGTTGGGATGAAACGCTGGGCTGCTACTGGGACGAGTACGACTGGATCAGCACGGACACCCCCGCCCGGGCGGCGGCGCTGGCGCCCCTGGATGAGGCTCCCGACGACGCCGCACTGGCCGCTGCCGGCGTGTCGGAGCGGCTGCGCGAGGCACTGGAGGACTCCGGGCGGCGCGTCTGGCTGGCCACGCAGATTCTGGAGGACTCGGCGGGCGACCATGACTGGCGGCTCACGGCCCTGGTGGATTTGGACGAATGCGACCGGGCCGATCGCGCCGTCGTCCATCTGCTCAAGGTGGGTCCGCAGGGCTGACCCCGGGCCGGCGTCGGGGTCCGCCGCAGCGCCCGCTGCCCGGGCGCGGATCGCGCCGGCCGACCGAGGTGGATCAGATAATGCCGCGGCCGGGCACGATCTCCTTGCCGAAGGGGAAGCAGGTCACCGGAATCATCTTGAGGTTGGCGATGGCCAGCGGGATGCCGACGATGGTGACCGCCTGGGCGGCCGCGGTGGTGATGTGCCCAATGACGAGCCACAGCCCGGCCACGAGGAACCAGATGACGTTGGACAGCCCACTCATGACGCCGGCACCGGGGGTGGCCACGACCTCGCGTCCGAAGGGCCACAGGGCGTAGGAGGCGATGCGGAAGGAGGCGACACCGGCGGGGATCGTCACGATGAAGATGCAGGCGATGATCCCGAAGAAGATGTACTGCAGGAACAGCCAGAAGCCGCCGAAGACCACCCAGATGACGTTGAGAAGCGTGCGCATGGCATATGTCTACAGCCGCCGAGCCTCCCGGGCATCATCCTCCAGACGGAGGCGACCCTGAGTCGACCCTGGTTCTATCCCGCATCACCATCACGGGCACGCCGCGCCCCGGCCGCGAGCCGCCGCTCTGGCCCGGGCGCCCCGAAGCGAGGTGCTCGAAGCGAGACGCTCGAGGCGAGACGCTCGAGGCGAGGCGCGCTCACCAGAAGACGCGCTGGGCGATGGCGTCGGCGAAGTTGTCCAGGGCGGCGGGGGCGGAACCGAGGTAGAGACCGGCGTCGATGAGGGAGACCTCCATGAGGTAGAAGCCGCCCTGGCCATCGCCGACGACGTCGACCCGGTTGAACAGCAGCTGGATGTCCCGCCCCGAGCGCTCCTTGATGATGGTGTGGATGGCCTTGCGGACCTTCTCGCCCCACAGCCACTCCTGCTCGCTGGGCTCGCGGGCGGTGACGATCTCCTCGTGCACCTCATCCACGGAGCGGAAGGAGGGGTGGAGCATAGGCGCCTTCTCCACCGCGTGCGATAGGACGCCGTTGAAGTACACCAGGGACAGCTCGCCCTTGCGGTCGACCTCTTCAAGGTAGCGCTGCACCATGACGCTGCGACTCCGGCCCAGGTGGTGCATGGTGTCATTAATGGCCTCGGCGCGGGACTTGGCGTCGGTGGCGGTGTAGCGGCCGGTGCCGCGGCCTCCCGAGGAGATGGCGGGCTTGACCACGAAGTCGCCGTGAGCGGGGAAACGCGTGTGGACCTGGTGCTTGGAGTAGCCGGAGCTCGGTTCCAGCCAGGTGGTCGGGATGATGGGGACGCCGAGCTCCGCCATGCGCATGAGGTAGTGCTTGTCGGAGTTCCACTCGACGACGTCGGCGTGGTTGATGACGCGCCGCAGTGAGTGCGCCCAGGCCAGGAAGTTCTCGTAGTGGCGGTGCTTGGCGTAGTCGCGCACGGACCTGAGCACCACGATGCCGGCGTCGTCCCAGTTCACGTCCGGGTCATTCCACACCGCCACCCGGGGCTCAATGCCGCGCTCACGCAGCGCGTCGGGCAAACCCTGATCGTCCTCATCCAGGTTCGCGTAGTCGGTCGAGGTCGCAAGCGTCACGATCGGGCTGGTCACGGAGCATACGGTACCGCCCCCAGCCGCTGCGCGGGGCCGATCCGAATCGGGCAGGATGGGCTCATGCACGACTCCGCCGTCGATCCCGCCACCGAATCCATCCCCGCGGCCACGACCGCGCCCGCCGGCTGTGCCAGCTCGGCCGACGCAACCGACACGCCGCCCCGCGGTTTCTACCCGCCCATCGAACCCTACGACTCGGGCCTGCTCGACGTCGGCGACGGGCAGCAGCTGTACTGGGAGGCCTGCGGCAACCCTGATGGGATTCCCGCCGTATTCGTCCACGGGGGCCCGGGCGGTGGCTGCGCCCCCGAGCATCGGCGGTGCTTCGATCCCAAGCGCTACCGCATCATCCTGTTCGACCAGCGCGGCTGCGGCCGCTCCCTGCCGCATGCGTGGGAACCCGAGGCAGACCTGAGCGCCAACACCACGTGGCACCTGGTGGCAGATATGGAGCGTCTGCGCGAACACCTCGGGATTGATGCGTGGCTCGTCTTCGGCGGCTCGTGGGGGTCGACGCTGGCGCTGGCCTACGCCGAGTCCCATCCACGTCGCGTCACCGCGCTCGTGCTGCGCGGCATTTTCACGCTCCGGGCGCGCGAGCTCGACTGGTTCTACGAGGGCGCCGGCGCAGACATGATCTGGCCCGACGAGTGGGAGGCCTATGTGGCGGGAGCCGGCGACGGCGCCCGCCCAGGCGGATTCATCGACCGCTACCACGAGCTGCTGTTCGACCCGGACCCGGCGATCCACGGCCCCGCGGCCCGCGCCTGGACCACCTGGGAGGCAGCCACTTCCACGCTGCTGCGCGACCAGGCTCACATCGACGAGGTGCAGGATCCGGCCTTCGCCCTCACCTTCGCCCGCATTGAGAACCACTTCTTCCACCATGCCGGCTGGATGGAGGACGGGCAGCTCATCGCCGGCGCCACGGTGCTCGCCGAGCACGACATCCCCGGCGTCATCGTCCAGGGCCGTTACGACGTCGTCTGCCCCATGGGCACCGCCTGGGCTCTGCACCGGGCGTGGCCGCAGGCGCAGTTGCACATCTCCGCCGCCGCTGGGCATTCCTTCGCCGAGCCGGAGACGCTGGCCGCCTTGATCGCGGCCACCGACCACTTCGCCGACGTCCTCGCCGACGTCCTCGCCCCCGCCCACCCCCTTCACCGAAACCGGCACTAATAACATGCCGAAACCGGCACAAGTGACGTGCCGAGACCGGTCGATACGGTGGTCAGGTGCTGCCGTGGCATCGCTCGTGTGGTCGCGGCCCGCGTTGCTGGGTCAGGTTGCGCGTAGCGTCTTTGTTAGAGGCGGCTGGCCGGTCCTGAGCGCTCTGGGACCACCTGTAAGGCAGCCGGCGGTCAGCTGATGGATGGTGCAGGCCGGGGTCTTGCGCCAGGGGCGTCGTTGGCGGCTCCAGTTGGACCGTCATCGCGCGGTTGGACCGCTTAAGCGCGGTTGGACCGCCCCAGACATGGTCTCAGGCAGTCCAACCGGGGGCAGACGGTCCAACCGGGGATAGACGGTCCAAGCGGGGGTAGACGGTCCAAGCGCGGGGGTTGCTTGTGATCCATGCCGGCGGTCGCCGCCGGTCCGAAGCCTTGCTACGCCGTCTGACCCGCATCCTCTGGGGTGAGGCCACATCCGGTCAGAGGGTACTGCATGACCAGGTCTATGCCCCCAAGAAACCTGAGCGGCTCGCCAAGACTTAGCCGGCCCTTAGCAACTTCGCTCGGTTTCGGTGCGTTACAAGTGCCGGTTTCGGTGAATAGAGGAGGCGGCACAATCACGCCATTGAACGCGCTGCCCCAGCGTGCGGCGCCTCCAGTCGGACTGAGATTTCCCGCACACAACGGCGTTTTCAGGCCATCCCGGTTGGACGTGGGCACCGGGGGCGAGTACAGTCCTACTCGTCGCCAGGCGGAAACGCCTGACCGATCAGGCCTCCTTAGCTCAGTTGGTTAGAGCACCTGACTCTTAATCAGGGTGTCCAGGGTTCGAGTCCCTGAGGGGGTACCACGCAGGGCAGCACACAGCTGCGGCGCCGCGCCGGATCCGGTGAGCATCGTTCCCGCTACCGAATTGATCCGGGCGGCCTCCCCCAACCCATCCCGACTGCGGGAATACCACCGCGGTCGGCAGTGTTGTCCATGCGTCGGTTGACAGGGTCGACGACGCCGTGACGTCACGCGGCACGTCCCCTCCCGACCGCGGCCCACCTGTACGGCCCAGCGCAACGCAGCCACCGGGAAGGCCCACACATACCTACAACAACCGCCGAGTCCAAGCAGGCTCCGCCAGCTAACACCCGGCACAGAGGGGCCCACCAGGGCCATGAAGGGAAGGAAGAGATGCATCTGATCACATCCACCACCGGACGCGACGCCGCCGAGCGCGAGCTCGCCGCCGCACGTACCGAGCTGGCATCGCTGGACGCCACCGCCTCGCCTTCGCGCCTCGAGCGCGCGCTTGAGCGGCTGCAGGCCGCGCAGGACGCTCTGGCACTCGCCGCCTGAGCGCCCCGCACCCCGCCCGGCGCATCCGCCTGGCCAGACCGGCACCAGTGAAACGCCGAGCCCGGCACTGATAACGTGCCCAGACCGGTCAAATGACCGGCGGCGTTCGACTTGGCACCAGCGCCTCGGACGCCGTCGGCTTATCCCCAGGGCCGCCCCCGCGTATTGCGGTGGGCGGCTCTTTGCGTCGTAGGAACGCGCCCCCGTTGCACAGGTGACCCCGCGTTGCCGATTCATCTAGGTTTGTCTCGTTCAACCAGTCACGCAACGTCCAGGAGAACACCGTGCCCCAACTCGACGTCGGCGCCACCGCCCCCGATTTCACTCTCCCCGACCAGTCGGGGACCCCCGTCTCCCTGGCGGCGTTGCGTGCGGACGCCGAACGCGGCGTCGTCGTCTACTTCTACCCGCGGGCCGCCACCCCCGGCTGCACAAAGGAAGCCTGCGACTTCCGCGACTCGCTGGAGTCTTGGCGCCAGGCCGGCTACGCCGTCGTCGGTATCTCCCCGGACACCCCGCAGGCGCAGGCGCGCTTCGCCGCCAAACAGGAGCTACCCTTCCCGCTGCTGTCGGCCCCCGACCACACCGTCATGGAGGCCTGGGGCGCCTGGGGCGAGAAGAAGAACTACGGGCGCACCGTCACCGGCGTCATCCGCTCCACCGTAGTGGTGGACACCGACGGCGCCGTCGTCCTGGCCCGCTACAACGTGCGCGCCACCGGCCATGTCGACCGGCTGCGCCGCGAACTCGGCCTCGACGCCTGAGCAGGGCGCGCCGTTTGACCGCCCGACAGGCCAACAGCCCCGCCGCTACTCCCCCGGAAAGAGGAGCCCGATCTGACGGCGGATCTCGTCCATCATCTCCAGGACCTCGAGCGTGGCCTGCCACGGCATGGTCTCCGACTCGGTCTTGCCGGCCGCCAGGCAGCGGGCGACCTCGGCGGCCTGGAACTGGAAGCCGCCGGCGAAGGTGGCGTCCCAGTCGTACTGCGTGCCGGTGCCGGCACTGTCATCCAGGATGATCTCAAGCTTGCCCGGCCGGTAGAACTGGACAGGCAGGACCACCCTCCCGTCGCTGCCGACTACCTCGGCGGAGGTGCCTGAACGCACGTTCATCGCCGAAGTGGCCACGGCGCAGGCATCGGGGTAGGTCATGGCGACGATCTCATGCAGGTCGACTCCGGCCGGGCTCAGGCGCCCGGTGGCGACCTGCGACTCGGGCACGCCCAGCAGGGAGTGGATGAAGCTGACGGGGTACACGCCTAGGTCCAGCAGTGCGCCGCCAGCCAGGTCGGGACGGTTCATGCGCTCCACGTGGAGCAGGGATTGGAGGTGGTCGGCACGCACGTAGCCGATCTCTCCCAGCACACCGCTGCCCACAAGCGCGCGCAGCAGCACCTGGCCCGGTAGGAAACGCGTCCACATGGCCTCCATGGCGAACAAGCCTGCCCTCCGGGCGGCGTCGAAGATCCGACGTGCCTCGGCGGCGCTGCGGGCGAAGGATTTCTCCACCAGTACGGGCTTACCCGCCTCGAGGGCAAGAATGGCCTGGTCGCAGTGGAAGTTGTGCGGGGTGGCCACGTACACCGCGTCCACCTCCGGGTCAGCCACCAGGGCCTCGTAGGAGCCGTGGGCGCGCACGCTGTGTCCCTTGCCGGCGCCGGGGTGAGCGTCGATGAAGGCCTGCGCCCGAGCCTGGTCGCGGCTGCCGACGGCGACCACGCGTCCCGAGGAACGTGCCGGCACGTCGGTGGCGAAGGTTGAGGCGATGCCGCCCGCACCCAGGATGCCCCAGCGCAGCGGCGGGGCGTCCTGCGGTTCGGGCACGGCGTCGGCCAGTGAGAAGGGGGCGCCGGCGTCGGCCAGGGCGTCCAGGATTGTCTGGGGAATCGGCGGCAGCAGGTCGGTGGTGCGGGGGGCTACAGCATCGTCGCGTGTCATGTCGCCACCCTAGGCGCAGCATGCCGACCCCGGAAGAGGTTTCGACCGTTTAGTACTATCGACGAACGAATGCGCGCGGCGCGATCCAGTAGGATCACCTCCGAGCGCGAGTGGCGGAACTGGTAGACGCCCCAGATTTAGGTTCTGGTGCCTTCGGGCGTGAGGGTTCGAGTCCCTTCTCGCGCACCCATGAATGCCGGGTCCGCGCACGCACGACTGCCGGGCCCGACGGCGCGACCCACCGGTTCCGCCCGCCCAGGCGCCCCCGGGTACCCTGGGGCGCGTGACTGACACCAAAACCCGCAAGGACGGCCGCTTCCCCGATCAGCTGCGCCCCGTCTCCATCACCCGCAACTGGCAGGTCAACGGCGAGGGCTCCGTACTCGTCGAGTTCGGCCGCACCCGTGTGCTGTGCGTCGCTTCCTTCGTCGAAGGCGTTCCCCGTTGGCGCAAGGGCGGCGGCGAGGGCTGGGTGACAGCCGAGTACGCGATGCTGCCGCGCGCCGGCTCGGAGCGTTCCGGGCGCGAATCCGTACGCGGCAAGATCGGCGGGCGCACCCATGAAATCTCGCGCCTCATCGGCCGGTCCCTGCGCGGGGTCATCGATGTGGCCGCCCTAGGCGAGAACACCATCACCCTGGACTGCGACGTCCTACAAGCCGACGGCGGCACCCGCACCGCCGCGGTCACCGGCGCCTACGTGGCCCTCGCCGACGCCGTCGCCTGGGGCACCCGCCGCGGTTACGTCAAGGCCCGCACCGGCATGCCGGTGATTGCCGACTCCGTGTCGGCCGTGTCGGTGGGCATTATCGACGGCGCGCCCTGCCTCGATCTGCCCTACGAGGAGGACGTGCGCGCCCAGACCGACATGAACGTGGTGCAGACCGGCGCCGGCGCCTTCATCGAGGTTCAGGGCACCGCTGAGCACGCTCCCTTCGACCGCGGCGAGCTGGGGGTCCTGCTCGACCTGGCCACCAAGGGCAACGCCGAGCTGGCCGCGCTGCAGGCGCGCGCATTGGCCGGTCCCGAAGCGGAGCCCTTCACCGTGTCCACCGCGGACGCGAGCACGGGGGACGCCTCCGGGAGCAGCGCTGCGGCCCCCGCCGTCGAGGGTCACTGACCATGACCCCCGATCCCGGCACTTCCGCGCCGCAGGAGACGACGACGTCGGCGGGCATTCCGGTCGGCGCGCGGCTTATCCTGGCCAGCCACAACCCCGGCAAACTGGCCGAGCTGCGCACGCTCCTCGCCCCGCTGGTGGACGGATTGGAGGCCGAGCAGATCATCTCCTCGGCCGGTCTCGGCGCTCCCGAGCCCGTCGAGGACGGTCTCACCTTCGCTGCGAACGCGCAGATCAAGGCCCGCGCCCTGGCCGAGGCCACGGGCCTGCCCGCGGTTGCCGACGACTCCGGGCTGTGCGTGGACGTGCTGGGCGGGGCGCCGGGGATCTTCTCGGCACGCTGGTCGGGCCGCCACGGTGACGACGCCGCCAACCTGCGGCTGCTGCTGGGCCAGCTGGCCGACGTCGCTGACCCGCACCGCACGGCTCGCTTCACCTGTGCGGCGGTGCTGGTGGTTCCCGGACGGGACGGTCGGGCGCCGTCGGTGACGACGGTGGAGCGTTCCATGAACGGGCGGCTGCTGCGCGAGCCGCGCGGTGAGGGCGGCTTTGGTTACGACCCGATTTTCGTGCCCGCTCAGGAGGACGCTCCCGGCGCGGCCGGGCGGACGACGGCGCAGATGAGCGCGGCGGAGAAGAATGCCATCTCCCACCGCGGCCAGGCCATGCGCGCCCTCGCCCCCGCCCTACGCGCCCTCCTTCACCGAAACCGGCACTAATAACGTGCCCAAACCGGCACTAGTGACGTACCGAGACCGGCACAAACGGCGCCTGCACGCACCGTCCTCTTGCTTTCCACCACGGAAACCATCATACTTTCCGTAACGGAAAGTGAGGTGATTGGCGTGTCCCTGTCCTCTTCCCAGCCCGTCTCCCCCGACGAAGCCCGGGCGCACCTGCACGAGGTTGACGAGGCAAACCGTCTCGCCGCTCAGTGGCGCCCGTCCCGTTGGGCAGCGGCCCTCTTCGCCGTCACCTGCGGTACCGCACTCGGCGCCTTCCTCATGGGCTGGTTCCGCCTGCTACTCGCGGCCATCGCGGCGGTCATCTTCGTGGCGGTCGCGCTACGGAACCAGCTGTTCCGCCCCGGTGTGCGCACCCGCGACGACGTCATCGACACCAACTGGCCCTGGTGGAAGCGACACAGCCTGCTGGCATGGTTCATCCTCATTGCACCGACGCTGCGCGGCTTTGACCCGCACCCCGTACTCGTCGGCGTCCTCGCAGTGCTCGCCGCCGCCCACGCCTGGTACTGCGCCACCGTCATCTGGCCGGAGAACAGCCGTGCTTGATCCCGTCATTCACCCGCTGGGTCGGCTGCGCATTTGCGCCACGCTCAGATCGGTCGGCGCTGTCAACAACGGCGGCGAAGTCTGGACCGGCACGGAAATGAAGTTCTCCGCCCTGCGCGACGCCGTCGGCCTGTCCGACGCCAGTTTGTCCAAGCAGCTCACGGCACTGGAGAACGCCGGCTATGTCCGGCGCCACCGCGACTACGGGGTCATGCGCTCCCTCGACGTCGTCTGGGTCTCCCTGACCCCCAGCGGGCTCAAGGCCTTCGAGGAGCACGTCGCGGCGCTGCGAGAAATCGCCGAGGGCTGACCGACGGCGTCATTAGTGCCGGTTTGGGCACGTCATTAGTGCCGGTCTCGGTGCGTTACTTGTGCCGGTTTCGGCGCGTTACTTGTGCCGGTCTCGGTGGATTGGGCGTCGAGGCGACGCTGCACGCCCTTGGGCACGAGCGAGTCATGGGCCTTGACATACCCGTACAGGTAGCGCCACCCGCCCAGGAAAACCACGAGGAACACGGCGAGCATGACGGCGAAGGAGACGTCCCCCTCCCCTGTGCGCCACGCGTTCAGCCCCAGCCACACCGCCCAGGTCACGGCGATGACCAGGCCGCCATCCGGCCAGGCCACCTCCAAGTGATCGTCCCGGCGGCGCACCAACCAGGTGAGCACCCAGGCGACGATGACGCCGCCCAGACCGCATCCGGCCAGGACCGGAATCCGGGCCAAGTCGTGCACGGACGCCGCAACGAAGCAGGCCACCGCCGCCACCGCGATGGTGTCGGCGAGCAGCACCAGCCACCAGCGGGTGCGCCGCCCGCGCGTCCAGGGGCGGTCCGGCCCATCGGGCACCGGCGGCGTATAGCTGATCGGCGCGGCCTCCCGCGGGTGCTGCCCCTTGCGCGCGCTGTCTTCCGCCTCCCCCGCCGGCGTCGGCTCCCCGGGTTCCATCCGCTTTCCCGATTCCGCCGAGGCGGATGCGTGCACGCTCCCCGCCACGGCTCAGATCTCCCAGGTGGCGCCGGGGGCGGCGGCCTCGAGCGGACCGGTGTAGACCGCGGCGGCCTCGGCCAACGGGTCGGCCGGGTCGGTCCAGGGCTGGATGTGGGTGAGCACGAGCCGCCCCGCGGCGCGGCGCCCGCCCTGCCCGCTCGTGCCGGCGGCGAGCTGCCCGGCACGACGCCCGGTCAGGTGAATGCCGCGGACGGCGTCGCGCCCCTCGAGGAAGGCGGCCTCGGCGAGCAGCAGGTCCACGCCGTCGGCCATGGCCTCAATCCCCTCACACAGGTCCGTGTCGCCGGTGAAGGCCAGGCTGACCCGGTCGCCATTGCTCCCAGGCCCCTCCACCCGGTAACCGAAGGCGTCGACCGGGTGCAGCGCGGAGTACGGGGTGATGGTCAGGGGGCCCACGTGCAGACTGTCCCCGGCGCTGACCGTGCGGAAGGAGAACTCGGTGGCGTAGGTCTCCTGCGCCGGGGTGCCGTCGACGCCGTTGAGCCGGGGCAGGAGTTCGCCCGGGCCGAAGGTGAGGACCGGGCCGAGTGCGCCGGCGGGGTTCCAGCGCCGGAACACGTGCATGCCGACCAGGTCGACCATGTGGTCGGCATGGCAGTGGGAGATGCCAATCGCGTCCAGGTCGGCGGGGTCAAGGTAGCGCAGTAGCTGCCCCATGGCTCCGGGGCCGAAGTCCAGCACCACCGACCAGGTGCGCCCGGCGACGTCGTCGGCCTGGACTAGGTAGGAGGAGGCGACGGCGTCGGGGCCGGACATGGAGCCGGTACAGCCGATGACGGTGAGCTTCATGCAGGATCCTCATTCGATGCGGGACGGGGAGTGGGCGCGAATTCGGCATGGTTGACGCGCCCAACCTCGGGGCCGAGGAAACGGCGCGCCAGCACGGAGAAGGAGTCGGGGTCGCCGGTGGCGCGGAACTCGTGGCGCGGCGTCGGGGCGTCCGGGGCGCGCAGCAGGTCGGCGCGGGCGAGCTCGCGGTATACGTCCTTGGCGGTCTCCTGGCTGGAGGTCACCAGGGTGACGTCCTCCCCCATGACGTAGGAGATGGGGCCTGCGAGCAGCGGGTAGTGGGTGCAGCCCAGAATGAGGGTGTCGACGTCGGCCGCCTTGACCGGCGCTAGGCTCTCCTCCGCGGTGGCCAGCACATCCGGGCCGGTAGTGACGCCACGTTCGGCCAGCTCGACGAAGCGCGGGCAGGCCTGGGAGAAGAGGCTGACGCCGGGGACGGCGGCCAGGGCGTCGTCATAGGCGTTGGAGTCGACCGTTCCCTGGGTGGCGATGAGGCCGATGCGCCCATTGCGGGTGACGCGGGCGGCGGCGCGCGCCGCCGGGTGAATGACCTCGACGACGGGAACGCCCTTGCCGCGGGTATAACGGCTGCGGGCGTCGTGCAGGACGGCCGCAGAGGCGGTATTACAGGCGATGACCAGCATCTTGACCCCGGAGTCGACCAGCTCGTCCATAATCGTCAGGGCGAGGCGGCGCACCTCCTGCACCGGACGTGGCCCGTAGGGGGTGTTGGCGGTATCGCCGATGTAGAGCAGCTGTTCGCCGGGCAGCTGGTCGAGGACCGCGCGGGCTACGGTCAGACCGCCGACGCCGGAGTCGAACATTCCGATGGCCGCATCATTCACAGCGCCGAGACTATGCGGCCCCTTCGCCATTCAATAGCACGGCTACCAGTGATTCCTGCCACCAGGAAAGCATGTCGTAAGACAGGGCCATGGCTCTCCTCCAGCGGTCGGTGTCGCTCTCATCGGCGGGCGGCTCGTCCCAGGCGACGGCGTGCACCGCAGCGGCGGCCTGCGGGGTGTCGATCTCCAGGCGCTGGGCGAGCACGAGGCGGGCGTCGTTGAGGGCGCCGAGCCAGCGGTCCTCCTGCCCGAAACGCACCAGCACGGCACCGTCCGGCCCGGTGGGCTCGAGCAGTTCGCCAGTCACGTCTTCCAGCCGCGAGTGCTTGTCTGCCCGTAGGCGACCGCGGGTCAGGGCGGCAATCTCGACGGCGATGTCCGGGTCCTCGGAGGCGTCGGGCAAAAGCGCGTCCAGCAGCGGGGAGAGCGCTGCGGGGGCACGGTGAGCGGCCTGCGCGCTGTCGGCCGCCTCCGGGGCATCGGGCCCGGTTTCAGGCGCTGCGCCGGATGCGGCGTCGAGCTCAGCGGGATCGAAGTCCGGCTCGAAGTCGAGGGCGGAGAGCACGTCGCCGTCGTGCGCGGATTCGCCCGGACGCGGCGTGGGGCGCCCGGCGCGCGAATCGTGGCGCTGGGAACTGTGGGATGCGGGCAGGTCGGCGGCGAGCAGGTCGGCGATCTGCTTGAGCAGACCGGCCAGGTATTCGCGCTCCCACGGCTCAAGGCTGCTGGACCACCCCTGTGCGTCGGGTTGGAAGGCGCGCATCACGCCTGCCCTCCGGTCGGTCCGTCCGCCTGCGGGGAGTCGGGGCCGTCGTCGGCGAGCGGTTCGATGGTGGCGTGCAGCCCATAGGAGTGCATGGCGGTGACGTCCACCTCCATGCGTTCGCGGGCGCCGCGCGAAACCACGGCGCGGCCGGTGGTGTGGACCTCCAGCATGCGTCGGCGGGCGAGCGGGATGGGAAAGCCGAAGTAGGAGTGGAACACCCAGGTGACGTAGTCCATGGTGTTGACCGGGTCGTCGTGCACGACCGTGCACCACAGCCGCTGGGAGGCGGTGCGGGCGTCTGACAGTGTCTCGGCTCCCGGGAGCGGGGCCGCGTTGACGGGCACTGTGGACGGCATGCGCCCAGCCTAGATGATTGCTTCCAAAGGCGCGGCTCGGCGCAGGGCGAGGCGGCTGGTGCAGGCTAGTGCCGGGCGAGCCGGGCCGGTGAAGGGTGAGGAGGGGCGTGCCGGCTGACCCGTGGCATGCATGCTGTCACCGAAACCGGCACTAATGACGTGCCGAAACCGGCACAAGTGACGTGCCGAGACCGGTCGATATGGCGGTTGGGTGCTGCCTTGGCATCGCTCGTGTCGTCACGGCCCGCGTTGCTGGGGCAGGGTGGGCGTAGCGTCCTTGTCAGAGGCGGCTGGCCGGTCCTGAGCGCTCCGGGACCACCGGTGAGGTAACCGGCGGCTGGGTGACGGACGGTGCAGGCCGGGATCTTTCGCCGGGACGCCGTCGGCGGCTCCAGTTGGACCGTCATTGCGCGGTTGGACCACCTTCGCGCGGTTGGACCACCTTCGCGCGGTTGGACTGCCCCAGACGTGTTCTCAGGCAGTCCAACCGGGGGCAGACGGTCCAAGCGGGGGTGGACGGTCCAAGCGCGGGGGTTGCTTGTGATCCATGCCGGCGGTCACCGCCCTGTTCGAAGCCTTGCTACGCCGTCTGACCCGCGCCCTCTGGGGCGAGGCCACATCCGGTCAGAGGGTGTCGCATAACTAGG
>NZ_JAWDJJ010000185.1:0-3035 GCF_032465695.1 Actinomyces sp. MRS3W | reverse complement strand
TCACCAGGGCGAGCGCACCCGCCCGTCGTATGAGCGCGCGCCGGGTGGTGGTGCTCGCCCGCGCCGCCGGACCGTCGAAATGACCAGTGGGGCGAGAGGGGCGGACAGAATCGGCAGCGGGAGTCAGTCTCACGTGGTCATCCTCGCATGGACGGGTAGCATGGACCCGATCAACCGATCCGACGTGAACCATTCCTAGATTCACATAATCACACCCAGACACTGTCAGCCCCACCGGGCCCACCACGGGAGGAACCTCCACATGACCGACGCGTCCGCCCGGAGCCAGGAGCAGAATCTGCGGCAGCTGCTCACCCCCGTCGTCGAGGCGGCCGGGCTCTTCCTGGAGGACGTGCGCCTTGCGCGAGCCGGCAAGTACACCACCGCGCGGGTGTTCGTCGACCTGCCCGACGGTCCCGGCGACCTCAATCTGGACGCCCTCGGTGAGGTCACTCGGGCCATTTCCGACGCCGTCGATGAGGCCGACCCCATCAAGGGCCGCTACACGCTGGAGGTATCCACCCCCGGCGCCGAGCGGGAACTGCGCACGGCGCGCCACTTCCGCCGCGCCGTCGGGCACCAGGCGGCCATCACCACCGGCTCCGGGGCCGACGCCGAAACGCTTGAGGGCACGGTCACCGCCGCGGATGAGGACACCGTGACCCTCACCGTGGACGACGCCCCCCGCACCATCGCGTTGGCGGACGTGACCGCCGCCCGTATGGTCATCCGCATGTAAGCGGCGCCCCGCCCGCCCCGAGAGAAGAGAAGACACAGGAATCATGGACATCAATATGCCGGAGCTGCGCGGCGCAGCGGACGAGCTGGACATCGATCTGGACAACCTCCTGCCCGCCATCGAGGACGCTATCCTCGGCGCCTACAACAAGATCCCCGGAGCCATTCGTGGCGCCCACGTGGAAATCGACCGCCGCAGCGGACACATGACGGTGCTCGCCCCGGAGGTCGACGAGAACGACGAACCCACCGGCGAGTACTTCGACGACACCCCCGACGACTTCGGCCGCATCGCCCAGGCCACCGCCCGCTCGGTCATCGTCCAGCGGATCCAGGACCGCCGCGACTTCGAGGTCCTGGGCGCTTTCAAGGACAAGGCCGGCGAGCTCATCTCCGGCACGGTCGAGCAGGGCCGCGACCCGCGCCTGGTGTACGTGCGCCTGGACGGAGAGCACGAGGGCATCATGCCCCCGCATGAGCAGGTCCCCGGCGAGCATTACAAGCACGGTGACCGGGTGCGCGCCTATGTCACCGAGGTGTCCCGCGGTCCCAAGGGCGCCCAGATCATCCTGTCCCGCACCCACCCGGGCCTGGTGCGCAAACTCTTCGAGCGTGAAGTCCCCGAGATTGCCTCCGGCGACGTCGAGATCGTCTCGGTCGCCCGCGAGGCCGGCCACCGCACCAAGGTGGCCGTGAGCACGCGCGTGCGCGGCGTCAACGCCAAGGGCGCCTGCATTGGCCCCATGGGGCAGCGCGTGCGCGCGGTCATGGCCGAGCTCGGCGGGGAGAAGATCGACATCGTCGACTACTCCGATGACCCCGCCCGGTTCGTTGCCAACGCCCTGTCTCCGGCTCGTGTCTCCTCGGTGACCGTGCTCAACGCCGAGGAGCGGGCCGCCCGCGCGATTGTCCCCGATTTCCAGCTGTCCCTGGCGATCGGGAAGGAGGGGCAGAACGCCCGCCTCGCGGCGCGGCTCACGGGTTGGAAGATCGACATCCACGCCGACACCGAATCCGGTGAGGTCGCTCCCGGCCACGATTCGCGCGCCGACGACGTGACTGGTCCCTCAGCCCCCGGCGCTCAGGACTAACGCCCAACCCGGCTACACTTGTACCTGGCCTGCTTGCGGGCATGCGCCGGGCTTAGGTTCGGTGCGCCGCGGCGGCAGTCGATAGTGAGGAAGGACGCGGCAGCCGGTGGTCAACACCCCCCATGTGCCCGAACGCACCTGCATCGGTTGTCGCAGTAAGGCCCCTCGGGCGCAGTTGCTGCGCCTGGCCCTGACGGACAGTGGCGAGCTGACCGTCGACGTCCGGGCTCTCATGCCGGGGCGTGGCGCATGGATCCACCCGGACCTTGACTGCGTCGCCCTCGCCGAGCGCAGACGCGCCTTCGGGCGCGCCCTGCGCATGAGTGGGCCACCCGATGTGGCCCCCGTGCGCGACTGGGTCAACCTCCACGGGACGGCCCGGTCACGTGCGCGTACACCGTCCCCGGTCGGGGATGGCACGACCGATAGCAAAGGCGGGTAGGAAGCTGATGGGCACCCGATGAGTACCCGGCGATGAGCTGCCTCTACTAGCGCCCACCCTGTTCGGGGTGGGCAACCGGACAGGAGAAAAGTGGCAAAACCACGCGTTCATGAGCTCGCGAAGGAGCTCGACCCCACTGGCAAGAAGATCACCTCGAAGGTGATTCTGGCCTGGCTCAAGGATCAGGGTGAGTTCGTCAAGGCGGCGTCCTCTACCGTTGAGCCGCCCGTTGCTCGCCGGGTCCGCGAGCATTTCGCAGCGCAGAGCGGCGACGCCAAGGCGTCCAAGCCGACTGCGCCCAAGCCGGCGGCGAAACCAGCCGCCCCCAAGCCCGCGGCGGCCCCGAAGCCGACTGTGGCTGCCCCCAAGCCTTCCGGCGCCCCGAAACCGGCGGCGCCGAAGCCGGTTGCGGCCGCGCCCAAGCCGGGCGCCCCCAAGCCTGCCCCCGCCGGTCCGACGCCGTCGGATCAGCAGGCCTCGACGTCTGCCGCGGCCGATCGGCAGGCGCGTCCGGCGGCTCCGACCCCGGGTCCGCGCCGTCCCGCGCCCACCCCGGGACCACGTCCCGGTGCGCCGCGTCCGGGCAACAACCCCTATGCCACCTCTCAGGGCATGCCGCGTCCCGGCGGCTCCGGCGGTCGTGGCCGCGGCAAGGGCTCGCGTTCGGGCGGTCCGCGTCCGGGCAACAACCCCTATGCCACCTCTCAGGGCATGCCGCGTCCCGGCGGCTCCGGCGGCCCGCGTCCGCAGGGAGGCCGGGGCGG
>NZ_JAWDJJ010000184.1:0-7217 GCF_032465695.1 Actinomyces sp. MRS3W | reverse complement strand
CCCCAGCTCGGTGGTGATGAACGCGGTTGCCGCCCAGGTCGCCGGGGTGGACCAGATCGCCCTGGCCTCCCCGCCGCAGCCGGAATACGGCGGCCTGCCGCACCCAACCGTGCTGGCTGCCTGCGCCCTCCTGGGCATCACCGAGGTCTACGCGGTCGGCGGCGCCCAGGCCATCGCCATGTTCGCCTACGGTGCCGCCGCTGAGAACGACACCGACCGGGCCGACTCCCGAGACGGTGGCGGTGACGGGCGCACGCTGTGCGAGCGGGTCGACGTCGTAACCGGGCCCGGCAACGTGTATGTGGCCGCCGCCAAACGCGCGGTGCGCGGAATCGTCGGCATCGATGCCGAGGCCGGCCCGACCGAGATTGCCATTCTCGCCGACGCCACCGCTCATCCCGAGTACGTGGCGGCCGACCTGCTGTCCCAGGCCGAGCACGATCCCCACGCCGGATCCGTCCTCATCACCGATTCGTGCCACCTGGCCGACGCCGTCGACGCCGCCCTGGCCCGCCGTCTGGACGCGACTCGCCACCGCGAGCGCGCCCGCACCGCACTGACCGGCAGGCAGTCCGGCATCGTGCTGGTGCGGGACCTGGACCAGGCGATCGCCGTCGCCGACGCCTACGCCGCCGAGCACCTCGAGATCCAGACCGCTGACGCTCCCGCTGTGGCCCGCCGCATCCGCAACGCGGGCGCCATCTTCATCGGCCCCTACTCGCCGGTGCCGCTGGGCGACTACCTGGCCGGCTCCAACCACGTGCTGCCCACCGGCGGCACCGCCCGCTTCGCCGCCGGCCTCAACGTCATGGCCTACCTCAAACCCGTCCAGCTCATCAACTACAACGCTGCCGCGTTGGAGGCCATGACCGCGCCGTTGACGGTGCTCGCCGAGTCCGAGAACCTTCCCGCTCACGGCGAGGCTGCGCGCGCACGTCAGCAGTGAGTCAACCGCCGCCAACACGTTGTGGCAAACTCGTCACTTTGAGGTGCCGTTTCCATATTTCCGCGCGTTCGACGAGTTGCTAACCTAGTTGCCGACGCTCAGCCGGTTCAAACGGGTCACAAAAGTGGCCCCTGCCGGACTGCGCCTTCCCCCTGACACCCCTGATAGTGCCATGTACCACACCCTGATCTCTATCGCCGGTTCCGGTCTTCTCAGCCCTGAACAGACCCCGACCGGAGTTGACATACTCGTGCTGCTCGCCCGCCTGCTGCTGGACCTGGCAGGCCTGGGCTTCCTCCTCCTCGCCGCACTCTTCGTGGCGCTCAACGCCTACGGGGCGGTGCGCGTCCGGTGCGGTGCCCGGGCGCGGGAGACGCCGCCGGCCGTAGCCCCCGGAACTACGCACGACCTGACTGCGTGATGCTGAGTCATGTCCGCGAACTCTTCCACTTTCGCTCTGCTGAGGAGCCTGGACTGCATTGGTTGGAGCGGCGCCATCGCGATGGTCGTCGTGGCCCTGACTTACCTCGTCGCCCTGGCCCTGGCCGCACGACGCTCACTGCGCCACCAGCATCGGCAAGCCGCCGTCGGGGATGCCGCGGATACCGCCGCAGAACCGCTTCATATTGTGGTGCTCATGCCCTGCCTCAACGAGGAGACCGTCATCGGCGCCTCGGTGCGCAGACTCTTGTCGGTCAACGACCCGCATGTGTCGGTGCTTGTCATCGACGACGGTTCGGATGACGCCACCAGCCAGATCGTGCGCGCCATCGCCGACGAGAGGGTGAGCCTGCTGCGGCGTCATCCGCCCCACGCCCGGCAGGGCAAGGGCGCGGCCCTCAACGACGCCCTTGGTGCGGTGCGGCGCAGATACGCCGGCCTCAATCCCGATCGCGTCATCGTCGGCGTCGTCGACGCCGATGGGCACCTCGACCCCACCGCCTGGGACACCGTTCGCGATGCCTTCCGCTCCGCCGACGTGGGCGCCGTGCAGCTCGGGGTACGCATCGCCAATCGTTCTGCCGCACTGCTCGCCCGCATGCAGGACATTGAGTTCGTCACGTTTACCGCCATCTTCCAGAATGGGCGCCGTCGTCTGGGCAGCGTCGGCATGGGCGGCAACGCCCAATTCGCTCGGCTTTCCGCCCTCAACGCGCTGGGGGAGTGCCCCTGGACCGATTCCCTGACCGAGGACTTCGACCTGGGCATCCGGCTCAATGCCACCCGCTGGACCAACGAATATCGGGGCGAGGCCGCCGTGCATCAGGAGGGCGTGACCTCTCTGCGGCGGCTCGTACGCCAGCGCACCCGTTGGTTCCAGGGCAACCTCCAGGCGCGTCGCCTGCTCGGCGCCATCACCCGGGATATGCGCGGACGCGCCCGAGCCGACACCCTTTGGCAGGTCCTCAGCCCCTATCTGTTGCTTGCCGGCTCGCTGCTGACCATGTCCTTCGCGCTCATCCTGGCCGTCTGCATGATCCGTCTCATCTGCGATGTGCCCCAAACCTGGGCGTGGGTTCCAGGCGCCTACCTCCTTGCCTTCGGCCCGTCTTACCTTTACGCCTTGATCTACTGGCGGGCGGTCCGAGTCGAGGGTTCCGGGCCCATCCACTGCCTGCTGTGGTGCCACGTCTTTGTGCTCTATGGCCTACTCGCCGGCATCTATGGGTGGCGGGCACTGGCACGCGAGATCGTCGGCCGTTCCGGTTGGGCCAAGACAGCCCGCGAAGGGGAAGCCGCGGGACGATCGCAAGCACCGGAAGCTGATCCCCAAGGAGCGCCGCTGTGACTGGGCCGGTGCGCGCCCGGCGCCGCGTCCCCCGGGGTCTTGCTGTGGCGCTGGTTGTGGCGCTCGCGGCCTTGGCAGCCGGCACGGTGGCCGCCTACCACGTTGTCCGCTCGACCACGCAGGAGACACCGCCCGCTCACCACCAGGACCGCAATGAGGAACAAACGCCCACCCCGGGTTGCGCCTGGGCGACGGTATTCGACGGCTATGGCTCGGCCACATGCGTCGGCAGCACCGTCACGCTCAGCCCGGCCCCGGCGACCGACGCCAGTCAGACCCATGCGGGTCTGGCCACCTCCCGGACCGTGACCATCCCCGAAGGCGATACCACCGTCATCTCTGCCACCGTCACGACCCGCAGCCAGTTGCGCACCGGGGACGCCCCCAACCCCTGGGAGGTCGCCTGGCTGCTGTGGAGTTTCCAGGACCCGGACCACTTCTACGCCCTGGTGCTCAAACCCAACGGATGGGAAGTCTCCAAGCAGGATCCGGATTCAGCCGGGGCGCAACAGTTCCTGGCTTCGGGGACCGAACCGACCTTCGCCGTCGGCACCGCCCACAACGTGACGCTCACGGTCAGCACCATCGGTGAGCAGATGACCGTCGATATTGCCGTCGACGGAGAACCTCTGGTCTCCGTCACCGACACCGCCGAGCCCTACCTGCAAGGAGCCGTTGCCGCCTACTGCGAGGACGCCGTCGTCGATGTCAGCCTTACCCCGAACTGAACCCTGACCGCCCTGTTCCACTCATCCCTGAGGAGATTCCGTGACGATTCACGCCCCTGCCACAGCCCCGACCCGGCCGCGCATCATGCTGGTATACGGCACGCGGCCCGAGGCGATCAAAATGGCACCCGTCCTGCAGCATCTGCAACGTGACGGCCGTTTCGACACGGTCAATGTGGTCACCGGGCAGCACCGCGAGATGCTCGACCAAGTGAACGACTTCTTCGGCATTACCCCGGACGTTGACCTCGACATTCATCGCGCCGGCCAGACCCTCACCCAGATCACGGTCGGCACCCTCGAGGGGGTGGAAGACGCCATTGAGACGCACGCTCCTGACCTGCTCGTGGTACAGGGCGACACCACCTCCGCTTTCGCCGCGGGGCTGGCCGGCTTCTACCACCGAGTGCCGGTCGCGCACGTTGAGGCCGGGCTGCGTACCGGCTCCATCGACTCGCCCTACCCCGAGGAAGCCAATCGTCGGCTGCTCGCCCAGATCACGGCGCTGCACCTGTGCCCCACCCGCCGCTCGCGCGACAACCTGCTGCACGAGGGCACCGACCCTAGCCGTGTCGTGGTGACCGGTAACACCGTCATTGATGCCCTGCTCGAGACCGTAAGCCGTCCCGTATCGCTGACCGACCCGACACTGGACCGTATTGCGAAGGACCCCTCCCGCCGCGTCCTGCTCGTGACCGCCCACCGCCGCGAATCCTGGGGCCAGCCGATGATGGCGATCGGTAGGGCCCTGGCCCGGGTGGCGCGCACCCACCCCGACGTCGTCGTCGTGCTGCCCGCTCACCGCAATCCCACCGTGCGCGATGCGCTCCTGCCCCATATTGCGGGGCTGGACAACGTGGTGATCACCGAGCCCCTGGAGTATGCGCAGTTCTGCGCGCTCATGCACCGCGCCCACCTGGTGGTCACCGATTCCGGAGGCGTCCAGGAGGAGGCGCCGGCCCTGTCCAAGCCGGTGCTCGTCATGCGCGAGAACACTGAGCGACCCGAGGCGGTGGACTTCGGTGTCGCACGGTTGGTCGGAACCAATGAGGAGAGCCTGGTGACGTGGACCAGCCGCCTGCTCGACGACGACGACGCATACGCCCGGATGGCCGGCGCCATCAACCCCTACGGAGACGGCCACGCCAGCGAGCGCATCGTCGCCGCCATAGCCGAGCTTCTCGGCGTCGGCCAGCGTCTGACCGACTTCAATCCGTCCCCGTCACGCCCCTGAATCCCACCCTGTCAACAAGGAGACCTCGATGTCCTCATCATCCCTGAACCGTTGTCGCGTCGGTGCCGCAGGCACGGCCGCCGCGGCCATCACGCTCGTGCTATCCGGGTTCCTGCCCGCCGCGCCTGCCACCGGATACGAGCAGCCCACCGCACCGGTGACCCGCCTGGACACTACGACGGAGGACACTGCCCTGACGGCACCCCCGGAGCCTGCTGCTGCCGCTTCCCGGACGCTGCCCCTGGTGGCCTCCGGGCAAGCCAGCGCCGACGAACTGGCCGTGGCGGTTGAGCCGGACCCAGCCCTCGACACCGTGCGCGACCTGGCCACGGACGCCCCTGCGCTGCCTGCTTCCGCCCGGAGCTTCTCCACCGAGCAGGCGGGCTCGGCGCGCACCCTCGTTCTGTATGACACCACCGGCCCCTACGCGCACCTGGGCGAGTACTACGCACTGGGCATGGGCCTGCTTGCCTCCCACAGCGGGACTGTGACGGCGCTGCCCGTCGCGGACTACACGGCCGGGCTCGCGGGCGCCTTCACCGCCGTCATCTACAACGGGTCCACCTACGATGAGCCGCTTCCCCGCGCTTTCATCGACGACGTCCTCACCGGCGACGTGCCCGTCTTGTGGTCGGGATTCAACATTTGGCAGCTGGTTGCCACCGAGGAGGACCGCGCTGCTTTCGCGACCCGTTACGGCTGGGACGCCGCCACCTCCTACATTGACTCCGCCGATCGCGTGACGACCGTGACCTACAACGGGCAGGATCTCACGCGCAACGCCCTCAACGAGGGAGGCATCCTCGCACCCCACATCACCGACCCGAATGCGGTCACCGTGCTGGGGGACGCCCGGTGCAGCGATACGGCAGGAACGGCGGTCGCCTGTTCCACCGTCGCCCAGACCACCGGCTCCACCTACCCGTGGGCGGTCCGTTCGGGCAATCTCACCTATATCGGTGAGGTGCCGTTGTCCTACATATCCGAAACCGACCGGTACCTCGCCGCCGCCGACATCGTCCTGGATACCCTCGATCCCACGGCACAGACCATTCGCCAGGCGGCCGTGCGCATTGAGGACGTCAGCCCCGACGTCTCAGGCGAAGAATTGCGCACCCTCGTCGACTACCTGGTCGGTGCCGACGTTCCCTTCCAGATCGCCGTTGTCCCGGTGTACACCGACCCCAACGGCGTCTACAACGATGGCGTACCGGTCACCTCTACCCTTGCCGACAATCCCGAGCTGGTTGCAACCCTCCAGTACGCGACACAACACGGCGGTACGCTCATTCAACACGGCACCACCCACCAGTTCGGAGCCCAGGCCAACCCCTATAACGGGGTGTCCAGCGATGACTTTGAGTTCATTCGCTCCTGGTGCACGCAGACCAACACCACCAGTGACCCGGCCGTGAGCTGCACCAACGACACCTGGGTGCAGATCGGCGGCGACCTCTTCGGCACCGGCGCCACCTGGGCGGCGCAACGGGTATGGCTGGGCCGGGCGAGTTTCGCCCAGGCCGGGCTGGAGATTCCCACGGTCTTCGAGACGCCGCACTACGCTGCCACAGCGTCGGCCTACGCCGGCATCAACACCGTTTACTCGGTGCGCTATGAGCGGGAGCTGCTCCACGCCGGACTGCTCACGGGGCAAGCCGGGGGAGCCCACGACTATTACGGCCAGTTCTTCCCCTACGCCGTCAATGATCCCTACGGGACGCACATCCTGCCGGAGAACCTGGGCAACGTGGAGCTGGAGAGCTACAACCAGCATCCGCCGAGGCTGCCCGCCGACATCGTCGATAACGCTAGGATTAACCTCGTGGGCACGCATGCGACGGCCAGCTTCTTCTTCCACCCCTACCTTGATGTCTCCATGCTGCAGCAGATCGTCGAGGGCATCCGTGCCCAGGGATACACCTTCGTACCCGCCACCGAGCTGACATGAGCGCCCCCGTACCCCGGCGGCGGGCTCTGGCAATTTTCGGCGGCGTGCTGGCCGGGGTAGCGGCGCTCATCGCCGCCGCCCTGGCCTGGCTGCGGGGGCGCGGCGGGGAGCACCACTCCGGCTCGCAGTCACCCGCCCCGCCAGCGCCGGCCACGCCCATCGGCACGGTGCTGCTCGATGTTGCGGACGGCGACGGCGGGCTGCTCGACCTGGACGGCCTCCTGGCACGGGGGACCAACGGCGCCGGTCCACTGACTCGTGATGACGCGCTACTGGACGCCAAGACGCTTGAGGTACTGGCCCTGGCCCCGCTCGTGGAGCACGCCCAGGCCACCGCCGCCGTCGAACTGCCCGGCGGGGTCAACACCTGCCTGACCCTGTCATGGCCCACCAGCCACGGGTACTCCGCGCTGATGGCGGATCTGCCGGCCCCCGGACGCTACGCCCTGGCCGAGCTTGCGGCCCGGGGCCTGCACGAGTCCCAGCAGCCGCGGGTGGACCGGCTGGACGGGGACGGCGCCGATGCGACTGCCACCGGCAGCACCGCCGACCTGGCCGAGCTGCGCGCAACC